>CALDKR010000232.1 GCA_937898095.1 uncultured Rhodoluna sp. | reverse complement strand
AAGGCAAGGACTACGTCATGCAAGATGGCGACGTGGTCGAGTTCCGCTTTAACGTCTAGATTTAGCGCCTATTGCCGCTTTTTCTGTCAATCCGCTATCAGCGTAAGCAACGTTTGTAATTCAGGGCATACAGTTGGCACATGACCGTAATCGGCGCCGTTAAATCGGTCTCAAACTTCAATGCAGTGCTCGAGCAAGTCAAGGCGGCCGGGCTGCTCAAAAAGAAGCCGAGCTTTTATCTGATTCGCCTTGCCGTCATATCGCTAATCGCTGGCGGTCTCTGGACCGGCGCTGCCTTTGTTGGCATTGCTGCACAAAGCCACGGCGCCTGGATTCTGATGGGCTTTTTAGCCGCAGGGCTGCTTGGAATCATGAGTGCGCAGTATGGATTTATCGCTCACGAAGCAGCCCACCGCCAAATTTTTCAGAGCAATAAGGCCAATGACTGGTTGGGCCTTATTCTTGCCAACCTTTTCGCGGGATTGAGCTATGGCTTTTGGATGAAAAAGCACAACAAGCACCACAAAGTGCCTAACCAAATCGATGCAGATCCAGACATCGCAATTCGCATCCTAAGTTTCACACCAGAATCACGCGATTCTAAAAAAGGACTCGAAAAGTGGCTCAGTGAGCGCCAAGGCTACCTATTTCCATTTCTGCTTTTCCTGACCGGTTTCGATCTTCTGCTTGACTCTTTTGCTGGGCTAGCGCGAAAAGACAAACCTCTAAAAACTCGACTTCTAGAATTCGGCCTAATGGCCATTCGCCAAGCCGCGCCATACGTGGCAATGGGCTTGATTTTTGGCTGGCTGTGGGCGATTGCCCTGTGGGTTTTTCAGATGATGATTTTCGGATTCTTCATGGGCGCAGCTTTTGCGCCGAATCACAAGGGCATGCCTTTGGTGCCAAAAGATGCAAAGCTTGATTTCTTTTCTCGCCAGGTTCTGACCAGCCGCAACATTCGCGGCAGCTGGCTGAAAGACAATCTGATGGGTGGCTTGAACTATCAGGTTGAGCATCACCTGTTTCCTTCGATGGCCCGACCAAACCTTCGCAAGGCACACGCAATTGTGGGTGAATTTTGCCGAGCAAACGACATTCCGCTGATCGAGATGAATCTGATTGCTAGCTATGTCGTGATTATTAAATACCTGAGCAAAGTTGGCCTGAGCAACAACGTTGATCCGTTTGTTTGCCCGATGGTGGCGACGCTGCGCCCTCGCCACTAGAGCATTAAATTGCTAACCTTGCCTGAAAACTAAGCGAGAGAAGCAACCCATGAAGCAAGAATTTTTGTATTCAGTTGAGCGTGAATATGACGCCAGCATTGATTCGCTTTGGAACGCATGGACAAATGCCGAAGAGCTAGAGCAGTGGTACAGCCCAACCGTGTTGACTGTGGTGCCTGGTTCGGCAACATCTGATGCTCAAGTGGGAGGGCGCTGGGCTATCGGTGTCGATGTTTCGGCTAACGGATTCAATGCTTATTTCTGGGGTCGTTATAGCGAAGTCATTTTGCACGAAAAACTTGTTCACAGTCTTTGCTACAGCCAAAGTGAAGAGGAATTCATTGCCCGAGATGACAATGCACCTTTTCATACAATTGTGGTTGAATTTGAGGCTCGCCCAGCCGGGTCTTGGGTCAAATTTACGCAGTACGGCGAATTGCCAGAAGGCCAAGCAGAAGCCGCGAAAGACGGAATGGAAAGCTATTTCGACAACCTCGAAAATTATCTAAGCCGATAGCTAATTTTCGGGACTGCTGTGCCATGATGAAGCCATGATTTTCGCAGAACTAAATTGGCTAGCCGTCGCAGTTGCGGCAGTCGCACAATTCACCATCGGTGGCGTTTGGTTTGGGCCAAAAACCTTTTATCCAATTTGGATGAAGGCAATGGGCAAAGAGATTCCAACTGAACAAACTCCAGACATCGGGGGAGTGCCTGCTGGTCTGGCATTTGGACTCACTTTTGTGGGCCAATTGATCCAGGTGATTACGCTCGCAATCTTTATCGAGGTGGCAACCAAGGTTGACCCAGCTTTTGGAGCATTGGGCGGTTTGGCTTCTGGCGCACTGTTGGGCTTCGGCATTGCAGCCGCTAGTTCGCTATCGCACCGTCTATTTGCCAA
Source organism: uncultured Rhodoluna sp. (assembly GCA_937898095.1). Taxonomy (GTDB): domain Bacteria; phylum Actinomycetota; class Actinomycetes; order Actinomycetales; family Microbacteriaceae; genus Rhodoluna. Next base: position 5,036 of record CALDKR010000232.1, on the reverse strand, counting down.
CGCAGGCCTCAAAGTTTGGATTATCGAGGTCGGTCAAGACATTGTTGCGCTGGCTGTCGGCGGTCTAATTCTTGGCGCTTGGCTTTAGACCAATCCCGGTGGCCATTCGCCTAAATAACAAAGATAACTTTTTGATTTCAGCCGCTCGAAATATCTCTTCGAATAGAGTATGTTAGGACAAACTAACAAATCAAATTTTGATTAGTAATTTCGAGAAAGTTGCTTAATCCGCCATGACGCAGTCAAATCAGCCATACGACGTCATCACTATTGGTCGCATTGGCGTAGATATTTATCCGTTGCAGATTGGCATTGGCCTTGACGAAGTGACATCATTCGGCAAATTTCTAGGTGGCAGCGCAAGCAATGTTGCCGTTGCCGCGGCCAAGTATGGCTTGAAATCTGCCGTGATTACCCGAACTGGCGCAGACTCCTTTGGTCGCTATTTGCAAAACGAACTGACTCGATTGGGCGTTGACAACCGTTTTGTCTCTGAGGTTCCGGGTCTCAACACTCCAGTCGTTTTCTGTGAGATTTATCCGCCAGATGATTTTCCACTTTATTTTTATCGCGACCCGATCGCGCCCGACTTGATTATCAAACCAGCTGAACTCGACCTGAATGCCATCTCGCAGGCCAAAATCTATTGGTCAACAGTGACCGGCTTGAGCCAAGAGCCATCTCGAACCGCTCACCACGTTGCTTGGGATGCTCGCGAAAAGAAACAGCACACAATTCTTGACCTCGACTATCGACCAATGTTCTGGGCGTCTAAAGAGCTGGCCAGCACCGAAGTCGAGAAGGCGCTTTCTAAAGTGACCATCGCTATCGGCAACAAAGAAGAGTGCGAGGTTGCCGTCGGCGAAACCGAACCGCTGCGTTCGGCAGATGCACTGCTTGAGCGCGGTGTTGAAATCGCTGTTGTCAAACAAGGGCCAAAGGGTGTTCTTGCAAAGACTAAAGATGAACTGGTTGAGGTTCCCCCTTATTTTGTCGATGTTGTCAATGGTCTAGGTGCAGGCGACAGCTTTGGCGGCGCCTTCTGTTATGGACTGCTGCAGGGCTGGGGTCTTGAGAAGATCTTGAAGTTCGCAAACATTGCCGGAGCGATTGTTGCCACCCGTCTCGAGTGCTCGACAGCGATGCCAACCTTTGAAGAAGTCGATGAAATTCTGAAGGGAATGAATTAATGACTTTAGATTTCGCTTCGCTTCGAGAGACCCGCGCGTCTAACCCTGGCGCACTTGCTGACATCTATGCAAACCGCCAGCGCCGCGAGCTAATCAAAGGCGATGGCAGGCTGTTTATCATTGCAGCCGATCACCCGGCTCGCAACGCAGTTTCAGTTCGCGACAACGCCTTCGCGATGGCTGACCGCTATCAATTGCTAGAGAACCTGGCTCTTGCTCTTTCGAGGCCCGGTGTCGACGGCGTTCTTGGTTCACCTGACATCATCGATGAGCTTGCACTGCTTGGTTTGCTCGACAACAAGATCGTGGTTGGCTCAATGAACCGAGGCGGTCTGCGCGGTGCATCTTTTGAAATGGATGACAAAGTCACCGGCTATGACGTGGCCGGTATGGTTCGCGACCGGCTTGATTTCGCCAAGATGCTAAATCGAATCAACCTGGGCGATGCCGGAACAGCCAAAATGCTCGAATACAGCCATCGCGCGGTTAACGAAGCTGCCGCCGCAAAGTTGCCAATCATGCTTGAGCCATTTATGAGCGAATGGAAGAACGGCAAGGTCATCAATGATTTGAGCACCGAGGCTGTTGTGAATTCAGTCGGAATCGCTAGCGCCATTGGCAACACCAGTGCATACACCTGGTTGAAATTGCCAGTAGTCGAAAATATGCAGCGAGTTATGGCAGCAACAACCCTGCCAACCCTTTTGCTTGGCGGCGACCCAGTCGGCGACCCAGCAGAAACCTATGCCGCTTGGGGCGAAGCTCTCAAGCTCGATGGCGTGCGCGGTCTAGTGGTTGGCCGCAGCCTGCTTTACCCACAAGATGGCGACGTAGCCGCGGCTATCGACATCGCAGTTCAGCTAGTTCACGGATAAGAACGGAAAGAAAAATGTCTTCACTACCTGTAGTTGGCCACTGGATCAGCGGCAAAGAATACCCAAGCCAGTCAGGGCGCACCGCACCGGTGTTTGACCCAGCGTTGGGCGTTGAGACCAAGCACGTTGCCTTGGCAAACACTCAAGAAATCGAACTAGCCATCGCGACCGCAAAGGCTGCTTTTCCGGCTTGGCGCGACCTGTCACTTGCTCGCCGTCAGGCAATCATTTTCAACTTTCGCGAGCTGCTAAACCGCCACAAGCCTGAGCTTGCAGAGATCATCACCGCCGAGCACGGCAAGGTGTTGTCTGATGCGCTTGGCGAAATCACTCGCGGCCAAGAGGTCGTCGAGTTCGCAACCGGCATGCCTCACCTGCTCAAGGGCTTTTATTCAGAAAACGTATCAACCGGAGTCGACGTCTATTCAACCCGTCAACCACTCGGCGTTGTCGGCATCATCAGCCCATTCAACTTTCCGGCAATGGTTCCAATGTGGTTCTTTCCGATTGCGCTTGCAGCCGGCAACACTGTCATCTTGAAGCCTTCAGAGAAAGACCCATCAGCTGCAATCTGGATGGCCAAGCTGCTCAAAGAAGCTGGTCTTCCTGACGGCGTTTTCACCGTCTTGAATGGTGACAAAGAGTCGGTTGACGGTCTGCTGACCCACCCTGACGTTAAGGCGATTTCATTCGTTGGTTCGACCCCTATCGCACAGTATGTCTATGAGACTGGGTCACGCCATGGCAAGCGCGTTCAGGCACTCGGTGGCGCAAAGAACCACATGTTGGTTCTGCCTGATGCCGACCTTGACCTAGTCGCCGATTCGGCAATCAACGCGGGCTTCGGCTCGGCTGGCGAGCGCTGCATGGCAATTTCGGTCGTTGTTGCTGTTGAGCCTGTCGCTGACGACCTAATTGAAAAGATCACCGATCGCATGAAGAAGCTCACCACCGGTGATGGCCGTCGTGGCTGCGACATGGGTCCGCTGGTTACCAAGGTGCACCGCGACAAGGTTGCTTCATACATTGACATCGCTGTTGAAGATGGCGCAACCGTGGTTCACGATGGTCGCAATGACAAGTTCGAGGGTGACCCTAATGGCTTCTGGCTTGGCCCAACTTTGATTGACAAAGTTCCGACTTCTTCGAAGGTCTATACCGAAGAAATCTTCGGCCCAGTTCTTTCAATTGTTCGCGTTCACTCATACGAAGATGGCGTCAAGCTGATCAACGAGGGCGCATTCGGCAACGGAACCGCAATCTTTACCAACGATGGCGGAGCGGCTCGTCGATTCCAGAATGAAATCGAGGTCGGAATGATCGGCATCAACGTGCCAATTCCGGTTCCAGTTGCCTACTATTCATTCGGCGGATGGAAGAACTCGCTATTCGGCGACACTAAAGCTCACGGCGTTGAAGGCGTGCACTTCTTCACTCGCGGCAAGGCGATTACCTCACGTTGGCTCGACCCAAGCCACGGCGGAATCAACCTGGGCTTTCCGCAGAACTAACCGAAGAAACAATCAGCAATGCAGTGGTTTTTCAAGAACGGTGAGTTGGCCAAAGATGGCTGGAATGTCGTGGTTGATCGTCAAATCGAAGGCTGGCAACACACCGGCCTTCGAGTTGGCGATTTAGCCGACGGCGGGCAGTTCACTCTGCCTGCCGACGACATCGAACGCATCATCTTTTTGATTCACGGCACTGGTCTGAAGGTTACCTACCGCATAGCAGGCGCCGAAGAATACTCGGTTCAAGAACTCAAAGGCAGAAATTCGCCCTTTGATGGCCCAACAGACTTGATTTATTTGCCAATGGCAACCGAGATCAAAATCGAAGGTCAGGGTCGCGTTGCAATTGGTGAGGCTCCGGCTCGCGAGGCAAAGCCGGCCAAATTCATTGCAGCTGATTCTGTTCCTGTTTTTGTTCGCGGCGCTGGTCGCGAAAGTCGTCAGGTGCACAATTTCGGTGTTCCCGAGCAGCTAGACGCCAGTCGCTTCATCGTTGTTGAGGTTCTGGTTCCGTCGGGCAACTGGTCGGGCATTCCGGCTCATAAGCACGACACATACATCCCGGGCGTCGAAAGCAACCTCGAAGAAATCTATTACTTTGAGACTCGCGTAGCCGGCGGTCAACAGCCTGCTAACGCTGACCCGACCGGATACATGCGTGGCTATGCCAGCGACGAGCGTGAATATGACTTAACCACCGAAGTTCGAACTGGCGATGTTGGGCTGGTTCCTTGGGGTTGGCATGGCCCAGTGGCAGCAACACCGGGTTCGGACCTCTATTTTTTCAACGTGATGGCCGGGCCAGACCCAGACCGCAGCTGGAACATAACTGATGACCCTAACCAGACCTGGTTGCGCGAAACTTGGCATCACCAAGACCCAGACTCACGATTGCCTTTTTCGGCTAACTAGAAAAAGCGTCAAATAGATATTCCAACTCAGAAACAGAAGGCAAAAATGGCAACTCGCAGAATGACCGTAGGTCAAGCAATTGTTGAATTCTTGGCACACCAATACACAGTTGATGGCGACAAGCGCGAGCGCACAATCGCTGGCACTTTCGGAATTTTCGGCCACGGCAACGTTGCTGGCATCGGTCAGGCGCTAAAGCAATACAGCGTTGATGAGCCAACGTTGATGCCATATTTTCAAGCGCGCAACGAGCAAGGCATGGCAAACGAGGCTATTGCGTATTCACGCATGACCCGCCGCCGCTCGACCTTTGCCTGTGCCGCGTCGGTTGGGCCAGGTGCAGCAAACATGTTGACCTCAGCGGCCGTCGCAACAACCAACCGCCTGCCAGTTCTGCTGTTGCCATCAGACACATTTGCTAACCGCGCGCCAGACCCTGTGCTTCAGCAGCTAGAGCAACCGCACGACTCAACCATGACGGTCAATGACGCCTTCAAACCGCTGTCACGATTCTTTGATCGAGTCAACCGACCAGAGCAATTGTTTAG
>CALDKR010000231.1 GCA_937898095.1 uncultured Rhodoluna sp. | reverse complement strand
ACCGGGGTCTTCAGCGGGGCCTTGGCGATTTCGGCGCCAGCTTTGAACGCGGTCACGGTGGCGGTGGCGTGATCGATCTTGAGGACGATCTCGTCACCCATGCCCATCTGGCCGACATCCAGCTCGATCGGCAGGGCGCCGGCGTCTTCCATGGTGTTGAAGAAGATCGGGGCGATCTTGGAGCCGATGCAGACACCGCCTTCACGCTTGTTCGGGATGTGCGGGATGTCGTTGCCGAAGAACCACGCTGTCACAAGCAAGCTCTCGCACCGTCAAGCCATGCTCACCAAAATCGAGTCGGTTGACTCGCGCCTTGACGACATCGAAGTTCTAATCGAAATGGCCAATGCCGAGGCCGATGCTGCGGTTCAGGCAGAGGCAAAGTCTGAACTTCAAAGCTTGACTGAATTAATCGGCGAACTTGAAATTCAAACACTGCTAAACGGCGAATATGACGCCCGCTCGGCGGTTGTCACCATTAGGTCTGGGGCTGGTGGCGACGACGCAACCGACTTCGCTGAGATGCTGATGCGCATGTATTTGCGCTATGCCGAGAAGCACAAAATGGCCTGCCAAGTTCTTGACACATCTTATGCCGAAGGTGCAGGCATCAAGTCTGCAACTTTCGAAATCGACAGCCCGTATGCCTTCGGCACCCTGTCTGTTGAGGCGGGAACGCACCGACTGGTTCGCATGAGTCCATTCAATGCTGCAGGAAAGCGTCAGACTAGCTTTGCTGCGGTTGAGGTGGTGCCACTCATCGAACAAACCGACGTCATCGAGATTCCTGAAAATGAAATTCGCGTTGATGTTTTTCGCTCAAGTGGCCCCGGTGGTCAAAGCGTGAACACCACCGACTCTGCAGTTCGAATAACTCATATTCCAACCGGCACTGTGGTGAGTTGCCAGAACGAGAAGAGTCAGATTCAAAACAAAGCAGCCGCGATGCGTGTTTTGCAGTCTCGTTTGCTTGAGGTTCGTCGTCGTGAAGAAGAGGCAAAAAAGAAGCAAATCGCCGGCGATGTCAAAGCTAGCTGGGGCGAGCAAATGCGGTCATACGTGCTTGCGCCCTATCAAATGGTCAAAGATTTGCGCACCGAGCACGAAGTCAACAACCCTTCTGCGGTTTTCGACGGTGACCTAGACGGTTTTATCTCAGCCGGAATCCGCTGGCGCAAACAGACACAGGCGAGCGCCTAGCCAGCATCGGCACCTGCGCAATTTAGGCTTTAGCCATCATGATCAGCATCTCAAACGTCACAAAGCACTATCGCGGCTCAGCCCGCCCGGCGCTTAGCAACGTTTCGCTTGAAATTGAAAAAGGCGACTTCGT
>CALDKR010000230.1 GCA_937898095.1 uncultured Rhodoluna sp. | reverse complement strand
GTGCTCGACGAGGCTGAAATCGAGCGATTCTTGAACCTTGTGCAGCGCTTGCCAGAGCTAACCGCTGATGAAATCGGCGGCCTCACCATCACTGCCAAGCCGGGCGTGCTTGCTTCAGTGAAGAACCCTGAGGGTCTTTTCTAATGCTCTATGCAAAGACCACGGCTGCAGAGAAACGTCGCCTATTCAGAGAACGTCTAGCCTCAGGTGAGCTGCTTCAGTTTCCAGGAGCGTTCAATCCGCTTACGGCAAAGTTGATTCAGCAAAAAGGCTTCGACGGTGTTTACATTTCAGGCGCTGTGCTCGCAGCAGACCTAGGGCTTCCTGACATCGGGTTAACCACCCTCAGCGAAGTTGCCGGCCGCGGCGAGCAAATTGCTCGAATGACCGACTTGCCTGCGATCATCGATGCCGACACTGGGTTCGGCGAGCCCATGAACGTGGCTCGAACCATTCAAGCCCTCGAAGATGCCGGGGTTGCCGGTCTTCACATCGAAGACCAAATCAACCCAAAGCGTTGTGGTCACCTAGACGGCAAGGGTGTGGTTGACGACGACACTGCTATCAAGCGAATCAAATCTGCAGTCGATGCTCGACGTGATCAAAACCTTTTGATTATGGCGCGCACAGACATTCGTGCAGCCGATGGCTTGGATGCCGCTATTGATAGAGCCAAGAAACTAGTGGACGCAGGCGCTGACGCAATTTTCCCTGAGGCGATGAAAGATCTCAGCGAATTCGAGGCGATGCGCAGGGCAATCAACGTGCCGTTGCTGGCTAACATGACCGAGTTCGGAAAGAGCGAGCTTTTCACCAAGCAGCAGCTAGCAGATGTGGGCATGAATCTTGTGATTTATCCGGTCTCGTTATTGCGCTTGGCTATGGGATCAGCAATGCGCGGGCTCGACTCACTTCGCGACCACGGATCACTTCAGAACGTGGTCAGCGAAATGCAAACCCGAGCCGAACTATACGAATTGCTCGACTACGAGGCATATAACCAATTTGATTCTGGGGTCTTTAATTTCGACCTCTCAACTCACCACAAGCACTAATTCATTTCAAACAACGCAAACAGCAGATTTAAGAATCAGCAGTTCTGAAAGGTACAAAGATGTCTGAGAACGAACCAACCATCTATAAGGGCCTCGCCGGTGTCGTGGTTGACAACACCGCAATCTCAAAGGTGAACCCAGAGACAAACTCACTGCTCTATCGCGGTTATCCAGTTCAAGAGCTCGCAGCAAAAAAGAGCTTTGAAGAGGTCGCCTGGTTGCTCTGGAAAGGCGAGTTGCCAACCGCCGCCGAGCTTGCCGAGTTTGTGAAATTTGAGCGCTCAAACCGTTCACT
>CALDKR010000229.1 GCA_937898095.1 uncultured Rhodoluna sp. | reverse complement strand
GGGCACCCAGACCCAAGCGCCGGAACTTTCGATGCACCAATCGGCAGGCATCCAAAAGCTGAATTTAAATTCGCAGTTATGAATGACGGCAAGCCATCAGTGACCCACTATGAAACGCTCGAAGCCTTTCCGTCGGCCTCACTGGTTGAGGTAATCCTGGAAACTGGGCGGACTCATCAAATTAGAGTCCACTTCTCTGCATTTAGACACCCTCTTGTCGGCGACACTATGTATGGCGCTGACCCTAAGTTGGCTGCGAAAGTTCATCTGGATCGACAGTGGTTGCACGCCGTTCGGCTCAGTTTTGTTCACCCAATCAGTGGTGAGCAGGTTGAATTTGAGAGCGAATATGCACCCGAACTAGAAACCGCGCTTCAAATCCTAAGGGGCACCCACTCGCCGAGTTAGGCTGGTGCTCCACCCCAAAGAAAGGCCTCGAATTGTCGAGCAACAAAGACTCATTTGTGCATCTGCATGTGCACACTGAGTATTCAATGCTTGACGGCGCGGCACGCGTAAAGCCGCTAATCGCCGAGGCGGTCAATCAGGGAATGCCAGCGATCGGAATCACTGATCACGGCAACAACTTTGGTGCGTACGACTTTTACAAAACAGCTAAATCTGCCGGCATCAAGCCAATTATCGGCATTGAGGCTTATCTCGCCCCAGGCACCAAACGCCAAGAGCGCACTCGTGTTCGTTGGGGCGATGGCGGCGAAAATGATGTTTCAGGTGGTGGTGCGTTTACGCACATGACCATGTTTGCCGAAAATACAGCCGGCATGTTCAACCTCTTTAGAATGTCTTCAAAGGCCTGGCTTGATGGCTTCTATTTCAAACCGCGCATGGACCGCGATCTACTTTCTCAATACAGCAAGGGCGTAATTGCAACTACCGGATGCGCCTCCGGCGAAATCCAAACCCGTTTGCGCCTAGGTCAATATGACGAGGCTCGCAAAGCCGCAGCCGACTATCAAGATATTTTTGGCAAAGGCAATTTCTTTTGCGAAATTATGGATCACGGCATCGACATTGAGCGCCGAGCAATGGACGATCTGTTTCGCCTAGCCAAAGACCTTGACCTTCCACTGCTTGCCACCAATGACTTGCACTACACGCACGCTGCCGATGCAGCTGCTCACGAGGCGCTATTGTGCGTGCAGTCGGGATCGACTCTTCTTGACCCAAACCGCTTCAGGTTTGACGCTCAAGAGTTTTATCTGAAGACACCAACTCAAATGCGCGAACTGTTCGCGGATTATCCAGAATCTTGCGACAACACTTTGCTAATTGCAGAGCGGTGCGAGGTTGAATTTGCCGAGCGCGAGCTCATGCCTCGATTCCCAGTTCCAGAGGGTGAAACTGAAGCCTCGTGGTTTGAAAAAGAAGTCGCTGCCGGCATGAACCGTCGCTACAAAGGCGAGGTGCCTGAGCGCCAGGCTCAGCAGGCTGAATACGAAGTTGAAATCATCAAGCAGATGGGCTTTCCGGGTTACTTCTTGGTTGTGGCTGACTTTATTGCCTGGGCTCGCGCGCAGGGCATCCGTGTTGGCCCGGGTCGTGGCTCAGCGGCCGGTTCAATTGTTGCCTATGCACTCGGAATCACTGAGCTCGACCCTGTTGTTCACGGACTAATCTTTGAGCGTTTTTTGAACCCAGAGCGCGTTTCTATGCCTGATATTGATGTCGACTTCGACGACCGTCGTCGCGGCGAGGTGATTCGCTATGTGACCGAAAAATATGGCGATGACCGCGTAGCGCAAATTGTGACCTTTGGAACCATCAAGGCTAAGCAGGCGCTCAAAGACTCAGCCCGTGTGCTCGGAATGCCATATTCAGTCGGTGAAAAACTAACCAAAGCCATGCCTCCGATGGTGCTCGGTCGAGATGTAACTCTCAATGATTTGATTGACAAAAGCTCCGAGCGCTTCAAAGAGGGCGCTGACTTTAGAGAGTTGATTGAAAACGACGACGACTCAAAAAAGGTTTTTGAACTAGCTCAGGGTCTCGAGTCGCTCAAGCGCCAGTGGGGCGTGCACGCGGCTGGTGTGATTATGTCGGCTGAACCGCTAATGGATGTTATTCCGATCATGAAGCGCGAAGACGACGGTGCGGTTATCACCCAGTTTGACCAACCGCCATGTGAGTCTCTTGGTCTTTTGAAGATGGACTTCTTGGGCCTTCGAAACCTAACCGTTTTAGACGATGCCCTGGCCAACATCAAGAGCAACCGCAACAAGGTTGTGGTGCTCGAAGATCTCGATTTAAACCAAGACGAACCAACCTTCGAACTTCTGTCGCGCGGCGACACTCTCGGTGTTTTTCAGCTCGACGGAAACGCCATGCGCTCACTTTTGCGCCTGCTAAAGCCCACGCTTTTCGAACACATTTCTGCGGTCATTGCTCTTTATCGCCCTGGTCCGATGGGCATGGAGTCGCACACTAACTATGCAAAGCGAAAAAACGGACTTCAGGCAGTTGAATCGGTTCACCCAGAACTGACTGAATCACTTGCCGAGGTTCTAGACCCTACCTATGGCTTGATTGTTTACCAGGAACAGGTAATGGCCGCCGCTCAAAAGGCAGCCGGATTCACCCTTGGAAAAGCAGACGTTCTGCGTCGCGCC
>CALDKR010000228.1 GCA_937898095.1 uncultured Rhodoluna sp. | reverse complement strand
TGACTTGAGTAAGTACATCTATCTGAAAGGCTTTAAATGAATACCTTGTCTGGAGTTTTGTCTAACGGACAATTCAATTTGGTTTACAACATCTTGTCGCTGGGTTTGGCGTCAATGCTTTTCACTTCTGTTTTTCTATTTGTAGCGCGCGAACGCGTGCTGCCGCGCTATCGCATGGCAGTCATGGTTTCTGGAACCGTTACTGCTATTGCCACCTATCACTACTTCAGAATGTTTGACAATTTCAACCACGCGTTTGCCGGAACCTCTGGCAATGTTCCTGATGCCTACAACGTGGGATACCGCTATGTTGACTGGCTGCTAACCGTGCCATTGCTGTTGGTCGAGCTTGTTGCTGTTTTGGCACTTGCTAAATCAGCGCAGAGTTCAATTCTCAACCGTTTGGTTCCGGCTGCTGCCGCCATGATTGCCCTCGGCTATCCGGGTGACGCCAAGCTCGACATCTGGGGCATCGCACCTTCAGTTTGGGGTCTGCTCTCGACTATTCCATTCCTATACATCTTGTATGTGCTCTTCATCGAACTGGGCAAGAGCCTCTCGCGCCAATCGGAGCCGGTGCAGCGTAAGGTGAAGACCCTTCGCATCTTGCTTCTTGCAACCTGGGGCGTTTACCCAATCACTTTCATCTTGGCAATGGGAACTCCGGCAGGTGGACCATTCAATGCAAGCGAGTTCGTAGCCCGCGAGGTTGGCTATAGCATCGCAGACATTTTGGCTAAGTGTTTGTTTGGCTTGATCATCTTCTCGATCGCGCGCATCAAGTCAGCAGAAGACGATTCAGAATTCGCCAAGGCCGAATTTAAAGATGCATAAATCACTTTGAGAATCAAAAGCCGGGTCGAAGCTTCGACCCGGCTTTTGATTTGATTGCTACAAACTTAGGCGTTTTTCAACAACGCGTGCAATGCGATCGGCCCATGACTGCGCCGTGCCGGCATCGGCTGCCTCAACCATTACGCGCACCAGTGGCTCAGTGCCCGAGGCGCGAAGCAGCACTCGCCCGGTGCCGTGAAGTTCGGCCTCGGCTTCACGCACTGCAGCCTGAACATCCTGGTCGCTGTCGACTCGAGACTTGTCAACTCCTGGCACATTGACCAAAACCTGCGGATAAACCTTCATAACTGATGCCAGCTCGGCCAGCGATTTACCGGTGCGCTTTATTTCAGCTCCCAGTTTTAGACCGGTCAGAATGCCATCGCCAGTGGTTGCATACTGGCTAAAAATAACGTGGCCTGATTGTTCGCCACCAAGGGTGTAACCACCCTCGCGAATCTCTTCGAGAACATAACGGTCGCCGACTTTGGTCTCAATCATCTCGATTTCGTGCTCGCGCATCGCAGTCTTCAAGCCGAGGTTCGACATTACAGTCGCAACCAGGGTGTTTCGAGCAAGCTGGCCACGCTCTTTGAACGACAGGGCCAAAATTGCCATGATCTGATCACCGTCGATGATGTTGCCCTGGGCGTCAACAGCCAAGCAGCGATCGGCATCGCCATCGTGTGCAACACCAAAGTCAGCACCGTGCTCGAGCACCGCCGCCTGAAGTGCGGTCAAATGCGTTGAGCCATAACCAAGATTGATGTTTAGACCATCAGGGTCAGCACCGATGACAACGACCTTTGCGCCTGCATCAGCGAAGACCTGAGGTGAAACAGCCGAAGCAGCGCCATGGGCGCAGTCAACAACGACCTTGAGGCCATCTAGGCGATTCGGAATCGAACGGAGCAGGTGAAGAACGTATCGGTCTTCAGCGTCGGCAAAGCGCGTGACGTGACCCACCTCGACGCCGATTGGTGCAAGTTTGTCGCCGTGCATTGCTGCTTCGATTTTGTCTTCGATGTGGTCGGGCAACTTATGACCACCACGGGCAAAAATCTTGATTCCGTTGTCAGGTGCCGGGTTGTGTGATGCCGAGATCATGACGCCAAAATCTGCATCAAGGTCGGCGGTCAAAAATGCTGTGGCCGGGGTCGGCAGAACTCCTGCGTCAAAAACATCAACCCCCGAACTCGAGAGCCCCGCAGCAATTGCAGCTGCAAGAAATTCACCCGAGATGCGGGGGTCACGGCCAATTACGGCTTTTGGCTTTAGGCCTTTTGAGCGAGAATCTTCGCCCAGAACAATCGCAGCGGCCTGAGCCAACTGCAGTGCAATTTCGACCGTTAAATCACGATTGGCGAGACCTCGAACACCATCGGTGCCAAAGAGTCTCGCCATTTCGTGAGTCTATGCTCGAAAAGCAGTGAAGAGTCGGATTAACGCTTCGAGAACTGTGAAGCCTTGCGGGCCTTCTTTAGACCAGCCTTCTTGCGCTCGATAACACGTGCGTCGCGCTTCAAGAATCCGGCCTTCTTTAGAGAAGCGCGGTTGTTGTCGCGGTCGATCTCGTTTAGTGCACGAGCGATGCCAAGACGCAACGCGCCTGCCTGACCTGCTGAGCCGCCACCAGAGATACGAGCGATAACGTCGTATGAACCCTTTAGGTCAAGAACAGTGAATGGGTCAGTGATTAGCTGCTGGTGTAGCTTGTTCGGAAAGTAGTCAGCGAATTCGCGACCGTTTACCTTGATGATTCCGGTGCCAGGCATGATGCGCACACGTGCAACTGCCTCTTTGCGGCGGCCAAGGCCAGCGCCAGGAGTGGTTAGTGGACCACGTGCCTTTGCAGCTGAAGCTGAAGCCTTAGCTGCTGGGGTCTCGGTGGTGTAGCTCTCTGGAGCTACTACGTCGTCTAGAGTCTCGTTCTTAGCCACGATGGGGTCCTTACTGGGCTACCTGGTCGATGATGAATGGCTTTGGCTGCTGTGCAGCGTGTGGGTGGGTTGCACCCGCGTAAACCTTTAGCTTGGTTAGCTGGGTTGCGCCTAGCTTGTTGTGAGGAAGCATGCCCTTGATTGCCTTTTCTACGGCCTTCTCAGGTGACTTCTCTAGAAGCTCTGCATAGGTAGTAGCAGTAAGACCACCTGGGTAACCTGAGTGGCGGTAAGCCTTCTTCTGAAGAAGCTTTGAACCGGTTAGGGCCACCTTGTCAGCGTTGATGATGATTACGAAGTCGCCGTTGTCCAGGTGAGGAGCAAAGGTTGGCTTGTGCTTTCCGCGTAGCAGTGCTGCTGCGTGGGTGGCTAGACGACCGAGAACTACGTCGGTGGCGTCGATGACAAGCCACTCGTTGCTCAGCTCGTGAGCCTTTGGTGAATAAGTACGCACGTTAAATTGCCTTCTATATCTGTGTCGGATTGAAATGAATCCGCACTAGAAGAAGAAACTTCAAGGGATTCAAGTTTTCACATTGGCCGATAAACAACTGCCAATACCAAAGATTTATTTTAGACCGTGGTTGCCGCGCAGGTCAAACCCTATTTTCTTCAATTGAGCGCAAATTCTTTGTGATGGCTGCTTGGTTGGCCAATTCATCGTCAGCCGGATAGCCAATTTCAATCAAGGTGAGCCCGTGAGCAGGCTGAACCTTGTATGAACCCGCGCGCTTTTTGGCATCAAGCGCCGCCCGGATGTCGGCCCGAGTGGCCTTGCCCTCGCCAACAGCCTTGAGCCCGCCCACGATCGAACGCACCATGTTGTGAGCAAAGGCGTCAGCCATAAGTTCAACTTCGATCACATTTTCTTCGAGCGGGTTTCGCTTCACTGTGATTTCACGAAGCTCACGAATTGTCGTTCCGAAGTCGCGCGGACGACAAAACGAAATGAAGTCTTGCAAGCCTAGAAATTCTGGCGCTGCATCGATCATCAAATTCACATCGAGTTTGTGGTTTATCCAGAGTGTGTGATTGCCCTTTAGTGGGTTCTTCTGAGCCAAACCGTCGGCAATTCGATATCTATAGCGTCGATAGGTTGCCGAGAATCTGGCATCAAAGCCAGCCGGGGCAATTTCAGCCGAATAAACCCGAACATCTGGGTCGAGCAAATCATTAAGTTTGCCGACCATTCCCACGGCGCGACCGAGGCGCTTAAGTTGCTTGGCGCTCAGGTCAATGTGGGCAACTTGAGCGGTGGCGTGCACGCCCGCATCGGTGCGGCCGGCAACTCGCAACCCAAAATCATCGGCATCGTCGCCATAGATGATGGTAAGAACTTCAAGCAGATGACCGGCGACGGTGCGCAAGCCATCTTGTTTTGCCCACCCGTTGAAATTAGTGCCGTCATAACCTAGGTCGAGCCGGAAACGAACAAGCCCGTCAACCATAGGGTCGACGGGCTGGTTCATTAGAGTTTTGAACTCAGAGATTATTCAGCTGCTGGAGTCTCTTCGGTGCCAGCTGCCTCGGCTGCTGCTGGGGCCTCTTCAGCAGGGGCTGCTGCCTCTGCTGGAGCCTCAGCTGCAACTTCTGCTGCTGCTTCGATGGTCTCGTCGGCAACGATCTCTTCAACGGTCTCGTCAGAAACAACTGCAACAGCGGTTGCCTTGACTGCGTTAGCAAGCTTCGGCTTCTTGTTAACTGCCTTTGGGTTGACCGGCTCAAGAACTAGCTCAATTAGAGCTAGAGGAGCGTTGTCACCCTTGCGGTAGCCAAGCTTGGTGATGCGAGTGTAGCCACCCTGACGGTCTGCAACCTGAGGTGCGATGTCGGTGAATAGAGTGTGCACAACTGACTTGTCGGTGATTGACTGAAGCACGCGACGACGAGCTGCTAGGTCTCCGCGCTTTGCGAAGGTGACTAGGCGCTCAGCCAACGGACGAAGACGCTTTGCCTTGGTCTCGGTGGTGGTGATCTTGCCGTGCTTGAACAGTGAAGTCGCCATGTTGCGAAGCATCAGACGCTCGTGCGCTGGTCCGCCGCCTAGACGTGGGCCTTTAGTTGGGGCTGCCATTTATTTCTCCTCTTGAAATTTCTCGAGCGACCGGCTTAAGCCTGGTCATCCTCGTCGTAAGCCGAGCTGAAGTAAGCTGCGTCGAAGCCAGGGACTGAGTCTTTGAACTTTAGGCCCATTGAAGTTAGCTTGTCGCGAACCTCGTCGACCGACTTGCTGCCGAAGTTGCGGATGTTCATCAACTGATCTTCAGACAGAGCAATTAGCTCTGAAACAGTGTTGATGCCTTCACGCTTTAGGCAGTTGTATGAGCGGACGGTGAGGTCTAGGTCTTCGATTGGCATTGCTAGCTCAGGGGCTAGGCCAACCTCAACCGGTGCTGGGCCAATCTCGATGCCCTCAGCTGCGACGTTTAGTTCGCGGGCTAGGCCGAATAGCTCAACAAGAGTGCTTCCTGCAGATGCAACTGCATCGCGAGGCGAAATCGAAGGCTTGGTCTCAACGTCGACAACTAGCTTGTCGAAGTTGGTGAACTCACCCGCACGAGTTGCCTCAACGCGGTATGAAACCTTTAGAACTGGTGAATAGATTGAGTCGATTGGAATCACACCGGCGTCTGCGTCTGGGTTGCGGTTCTGTGATGCCTGAACATAACCACGGCCGCGCTCGATGGTTAGCTCAACCTCAAACTTTGCCTTTGAGTTGATGTTTGCGATAACCAACTCTGGGTTGTGAATCTCAACACCAGCAGGTGCCTGAATGTCAGCTGCAGTGACTGGGCCTGCGGTCTGCTTGCGCAGGTGAGCAACAACTGGTGCATCGTGCTCTGATGAAACTACAAGACCCTTGATGTTCAAGATGATCTCGGTGACGTCTTCTGCAACGCCAGCAACAGTGCTGAACTCGTGGCTAACGCCTTCGATGCGGATGTTGGTGACAGCTGCACCCGGGATAGATGAAAGCAGGGTGCGGCGGAGTGAGTTGCCAAGGGTGTAACCAAAGCCAGGCTCAAGTGGCTCAAGTGAAAAACGTGAACGGTTTGGAGCTAGAACTTCTTCGTGAAGGGTTGGGCGTTGTGCAATTAGCACGTTGTTTCCTTTCAGCTAGGCATCCGCTATATGACGCCTGTTTGTTTTGTCTGATCAGTGGCCACTAATCAGATTTGAATCGAAGTGAATTTTTAGTTGCTGAGTCTTTTTAATTAGACGCGGCGACGCTTTGGTGGGCGGCAGCCATTGTGAGCCTGTGGGGTCACGTCGCTGATTGAGCCAACCTCTAGGCCTGCAGCCTGAAGTGAACGGATAGCGGTTTCGCGACCTGAGCCTGGGCCCTTCACGAAAACGTCAACCTTCTTTAGGCCGTGCTCTTGAGCCTTGCGAGCTGCAGCCTCAGCGGCTAGCTGAGCGGCGAATGGGGTTGACTTGCGTGAGCCCTTGAAGCCCACGTCGCCAGATGATGACCAAGAGATAACAGCACCGGTTGAGTCAGTGATTGACACGATGGTGTTGTTGAAGGTGCTCTTGATGTGCGCCTGGCCGTTGGTGATGTTCTTGTTGACTTTGCGGCGTGGCTTGCGAGCTGCTGAGCCTGCCTTTGCCTTTGCTGGTGCTGCCATGGTTGTCTCCTAAATTCTGCTGTGGTCTCGAAGTGATCGCAGTGTCTAATGACTACTTGCGAGCTGCCTTCTTCTTGCCGGCTACGGTGCGCTTTGGACCCTTGCGAGTGCGAGCGTTGGTCTTAGTGCGCTGACCACGAACTGGAAGTCCCTTACGGTGGCGGATACCTTCGTATGAACCGATCTCAACCTTGCGGCGGATGTCTGCTGCTACGTCGCGACGTAGGTCACCCTCAACCTTGAAAGTGCCTTCGATGAAGTCACGGATTGCGACAAGCTGGTCGTCAGTTAGATCTTTGACGCGAATGTTCTTGTCGATTTTGGTCTCAGCAAGAATCTTGACTGAGCGGGTGCGGCCAATGCCGTAGATGTAGGTAAGTGCGATTTCGACGCGCTTTGCGTCTGGAATATCGGCTCCGGCAACACGTGCCATAGGGATTTCTCCTTGTTTATTGAAGGTCTGCAGCAGCACTTCCAATCTCGCGATTGGCTTCGGCCTTCTCCGAAGGTGGCATCCGGGTTTCGATTTGTAATCGATGGATGTTGTGTTGCCTTTTAGTTTTGGTGCTTATTTAGTTTTGTTGGTGCTGGCTAAAGCGATGTTTGCGCCATGTCAAAGACGTGGCAGTCGATTAGCCCTGGCGCTGCTTGTGACGAACGTTTTCGCAGATAACCATGACGCGACCGTGGCGACGGATGACCTTGCACTTGTCGCAAATCTTCTTGACGCTTGGGTTTACCTTCATGTCTCTAACTTCTGTTCGGGGTTATTGCTAACCGTTGAAAATCTTTATTTGTAGCGATAAATGATGCGGCCACGAGTCAGGTCATAGCTGCTCAGCTCAACAATCACGCGGTCCTCTGGAAGGATGCGGATGTAGTGCTGACGCATTTTGCCTGAAATGTGGGCTAGGACCTTGTGACCGTTAGTCAACTCAACACGAAACATTGCGTTTGGAAGAGCCTCGACGACCGAACCTTCGATCTCGATGACACCGTCTTTACTGGCCATAACTCACTTATCTACTTCAAGTTTTTAGTGCTGCACGCGCACGCAAAAACGAAATCTTTCGATTTGGGATTGCGTGTAAGAAACACCGAAGGTCAATCCTATGTGAAATACACAGAAATTGGAAATTAAGTTTTATTCTTTTGAGTCCAAATTAACGCCGCGGCTGCTGAGAGGCTTGCGCATGACAATAAGAGCGCCAAAACTGCGGCAACTAAAAAATCACCATTTGGCCCATAGCTATCGAAACTTAACGCTGTATGAGCAAAGAAGCTTTCTGCAGCAACGACTATAGACATCAAACTGAGCCATATTGCAGCGCTGATGAAATATCGTTTGCCTCGAAGGGCTCCCGCTACTAAAAACAGTGCCTCGATGAGCGCAAACGGCAAGTAGATCGATGCCAGAAGTTGAGGTGAAGATAAGAGCTTGAATGCCGAAGTGGCTAGTTCTTTAGAAAGTTCAGGACTTGCGGTAAGGGAAATGTTCGCCAGCCTTGTAGCGACAATTATGTACGTCAGAGAAAAGCCAGCTAAATACAAATCCCAATATTTTGGCATTTTGCACATTTACCAATTACATCTACTGGAAACCCAAACACCTAGGTCGCTAGTCGAGTATCTGTGACCTTCCAAATCCCAGGTTGGGCTACCGTCAAATCCCGCAATGGTGGACGCAAAAATTAGAGGAGCGCCGAGTGCGTGGCAGTCATACTGATTTTTAAAAGTCGGCTTCGAAAAAACATAGCCCCTGAATTGCGATGAGTACCGAGCCTCAAGTTTTGAAAGCACTTCAGGCCAGCCATATGTCTGCATCAGATATACGCCATACGTGCCACCGGAGAGCACATAAGGCCAGCTGAAATTTGCGAAAGCAGTCGGGTACATTACGTAGAGCACACCAGCCCATGGAGTGACTGCAATTTTCAAGTTGTAGGCAGTTCCGGAGGTGTTTAAGTTTGCGTACACCGAAGAAATCAAATCGATTCCAAGGTAGGGATCAGCCTCAATTGGGTAAGTGATACTTGTGAGTGATTTGAAACTTACTACTTGAATTAGAGTTCGGCCCTCGACCTTAAATTCAGTAGGAACAGTCTGACCATCGTTGCTTTTTGCCCACGGCGTCAAAACGAATGCGACATAATTACCCTCTTGATCCAAAAGATCTACGGCCCCAAATCGATTTAACTGCGGTTGAAGAATTTCGCCATTCTGCGTAAATAGAAATGGGTATTCGCTCGGGGCCTCTGAGTTAAGAATCCGGATTTTAAACTGTGCGCTACCTTTTGATTCTTGCGTTGCAGTTAGAGAAGCATCAGGCATCGATGCTGAAAATTCACTCGAATTGCTGGTCCACGAATCAGACAAATCCCCCGCATAGCTGACCTCCACGGGAAGCTGACTCGAAGAAGGCACAATAATCGCGTCAGTTGCCGCTGAAAATTGCAGTGCGTCTCCGGAATTCGGATACTCAACTGCCTCAGCTGGTGATGCGCCAGTTGCGACCAGCAACGCCGCCAGCAATAACCAATAAAATTTCTTCATTTTACGCCCCCACGTTTTTCGAAACCTATAACAAGGCGACTGGCTTCACGCCGAATTGAGCTAGCTTTGCTGCACCGCCGTCTTCAGCGGTCAACACCCAAATGCCCTTGTCGTGCACTGCAATGCTGTGTTCCCAGTGCGATGCATCCGATGCGTCTTTGGTCGAGACTGTCCATCCGTCTTTGAGAACTTTGACGCGAGGGCTGCCCGAAACAATCATCGGCTCGATCGCGATGCAAAGGCCAGGTTGAACCTCTGGGCCAGAAAAACGGGTCTTGTAGTTGAAGACCGGCGGATCTTCGTGCATCGAACGACCGATTCCGTGGCCGATGTAATCCTCGAGAATGCCGTAGCGGCCCGCCGAATAGATGAACTTTTCGATCGCAGTGCCGACTTCGTTGAGCTTTTTTGCCCCGGCCAGAGCCGCGATACCAGCCCAGAGCGAACCCTCGCACACGGCGGAGGTTTGCTCACGACGCTTTAGCACGGATGCGTCGACTCCCGCATCCTCGCCGCCAGGCACAATCACGGTGATTGCCGCATCGCCGTTCCAGCCGTCAGCCGTTTCGGCACCGCAGTCGATCGAGACGATGTCGCCCGCTTGAAGCACGCGGTTGGCCGACGGGATGCCGTGCACAACCTCGTCGTTGATGCTCGCGCAGATCGTGTGGGAGTAGCCGGGCACCTTTTTGAAGTTGGAGTGTCCGCCGCGGCGCACGATTTCGGCCTCGGCTATCGCATCGAGCTCAAGGGTTGTGATGCCTGGGCGAATCGCCGCCTTGACTAGGTCTAG
>CALDKR010000227.1 GCA_937898095.1 uncultured Rhodoluna sp. | reverse complement strand
ATGCCAAACCTGGTCACGGCCCACACAAGGGGCTTGCGCTTGCGCGGCGCATGGCACTGCTGAACTACCGTTCTCCGTCTGAACTGAATGACCGCTTTGAGCGCACCTGGCAGTCGAGCATCAGCCCTATCGGCGATGGGGGCCGATTTGCAGTGGTCAGCTACCTCGATTTTCACGGCAACAAATTCACCAGAAGATTCGACGCAAATAGCTACATAACTTTGGTTGAAGCAATGAACTCACATGATGTTGGTCGAGGTCGCGGTTCAGTTGAACAGGCCCTTGCTTCGATCAAGGCAAAATCGCTTGTCGTTGGCATTGACTCTGATCGCCTATTTCCGATTGAAGACCAACAACGAATTGCCGACAATATCGGTGGCGAGCTCATCGGCGGCAAACTGCAAATTATTGAGTCCGCCTACGGACATGACGGCTTCTTAATCGAGAAGCACATTGTTGGCCCGCTTTTGACCGAGCTACTTAACTCCTAAGCTGCGCAATTGCCCGACCGACTTCATTTGCAAGGTCAAGGGCAACGATTGGGCCACGAACCGCAAGATTAGACGCTGCTAGCGAATGAACCTCAACGGCAGCCGAGGCAATTTGAAGCAAGCTAATTTTGCCGCTCTGAATTTCGTCGGCATTCACCGCCACCAATCCCCCGATTATGCCCGCCAAAACATCACCGGTTCCCGCTGTTGCTAACTCGGATGGAGCTTCGGGGCAAGTGAATTCGGATTCGCCATCGACGATTATTGTTCGCGAACCCTTCAGCACAACTGTGCATCCGGTTTGTTTTTGAATCTCTCTGGCCAACTCAAGCCGAGTTAGATCTGGCGAAACCGAAGGGATTAAACGTGCCAGCAATCTTCGGGCTTCGCCCTCGTGCGGCGTCAAGATTGCTCGATTCGCAGCACTCAGGTTTGCTGAAATCAATTCAAGTGCGCCGGCATCGATAACTAAGAATTCACTTGAATCTGCGGCCAACATGGCCTGGATGCTTGCTATTTGCTCGTCGGCATTTGGCGAAACCCCTGAACCGACCACCCAAGCTTGAGCCCTGCCGGCACCTAAAACTACCTCTGGGCGAGTTTCTAAAATTAGTCGATTCACCGGATCTGGGCCGACATATCTCACCATGCCCACTCCAGATCGCAGAGCTGCAGTCACGCCTAAAATCGCGGCGCCAGCAAAATCGTTCGAACCGGTAATGAAACCAACGACACCTCGGGAATACTTGTCATCAGATGATGTTGGTTTTTTTAAAACTGAGTTGATCACGGGTCAAAACTAACTGCTGCGACGAATTTAGGTAGGAATGTCAAAACTATTCAGCCCAATCAGGCTTCGAGATCTTGAAATCAGAAATCGAATTTTCTTGGCGCCGATGTGCCAATACGCAATCGATGCGCAAGACGGTGTCGTGGGCGACTACCACCTGGTGCACCTTGGTGCTCGCGCAATGGGTGGCTTTGGCATGGTCATTGCCGAGGCAACCGCAGTCGTTTCAGAAGGTCGAATTTCGCCGTGGTGCCCGGGCATTTGGAGTGACGAGCAGGCGTCGGCTTGGTCTCGCGTAACTGACTACATGCACAGGTTTGGCGCAAAGACCGCAATTCAGCTCGCCCACGCCGGTCGCAAAGCATCGACCTATCGAGATGGCTATGGAATGCATGGCACAGTGCCAATTAGCGAGGGTGGCTGGCAGACGGTTTCATCTGGGCCAGATGCTTTCGAGGGCTATGACGCACCACGCGAACTCACCGAGGCCGAAGTCGAAAAGCTGCCGCTTGCATTCGCTGCTGCCGCAAAGCGAGCCATCGCGGCAGGTTTTGATGCAGTGGAAATTCACGCGGCTCACGGTTATTTAATTCACCAATTCTTGTCGCCGATCACGAACAAACGCACAGATTCATACGGTGGCACACTCGAGGGTCGTGCAAAGCTTTTGATCGAGATTATCAAGGCAGTTCGCGCTGAAATTGGCGAAAAGCCACCGGTGTTAGTTCGCCTGTCAGCCACCGACTATCGCGAAGATGGCTGGACTACCGAAGAAAACGCCATCGTTTCGGTTTGGGCTGAGGCGGCAGGGG
>CALDKR010000226.1 GCA_937898095.1 uncultured Rhodoluna sp. | reverse complement strand
GCCAAGGCCCGAGTCTGACAGCAACTCTTGAACATCAAGCAGACGCACAGCCTCACCATTAATGGCATATTCGCTGCCGCCGTTTCTAAACAGGGTGCGGCTAATAGTCACTTCTGAATAGTCGATTGGCAAAGCACCATCTGAGTTGTCAATCGTGAGAATGACCTCTGCACGACCCAGCGGGCCCTTGGTCGAGGTGCCGGCGAAAATGACGTCTTCCATTTTTCCACCGCGAAGGGTTTTGGCACCCTGCTCGCCCATAACCCAGGCGAGTGCGTCGACCACGTTTGACTTGCCCGAACCGTTGGGGCCGACGACAGCGGTGACGCCTGGCTCAAATGCAAAAGTGGTCGGTTGAGCAAAAGACTTAAAGCCTTTGAGGGTCAAGCTTTTTAAATACAAGCTGAATACCGCCCCTCATGACTAGTCAAATAATGCGACAAGTTCGCAAACCTCAAAAATACCCCATTTTCAGGGCCCGGATTTACTTCTTCAGCCTCTGGCAACGCGGGCAGAAGTGCGAACCGCGGTTCATCCAAGTTTCTCTAACGATCGATGCACCGCAACGCTTGCAAGGCAGGCCGGTCATGCCATATGCATTCAGTGAAACTGCAAAATAGCCACTCTCACCGTTCACGTTTTTATATTGCTCATCAAAACTGGTTCCACCTTCAGCAACGGCATCGCGAAGAATTTCTCTAACGTGATTTAGCAACTCTGCGGCTTTGGATTTGCTGAGTGAATTAGACGGCTGGTCATAGTGAAGCTTGCTTCGCCAAAGCGCCTCGTCGGCATAAATGTTGCCAACGCCGCTCAATGTGCCCTGATCAAGCAAAACCCTCTTGATGCCCGAGTTCTTCTTTTTGAACTTAGCCAAAACATTTGCCTCATTGAAGGCCGGGTCTAGCGGGTCGCGCGAAATGTGGGCTGCCGACTTGGGAATCAGATTTTGCCACCATGAGCCTTCGGCAACGCCGTTGCTAAAACCCGCGGTCGCCCCATCGGTCACTTCGACAAGATCGTCGATAGCCAAAGAGCCAAAAATGCGCTGATCAACAAATCTAAATTCGACAATCGTGCCATCGGGTTTTTCGGCAGTGAATGAAACGCGAGTCAGTTTGTCTGGTTCGGCATCGGGCTCGCGAAGCAACATCTGCCCGCTCATTCCAAGGTGGCCGACAAGCGCCAAGCGGTCTTCAGGCTTTGCTTTCGCGGCATCAAGCGTTAGGGGCAGCCACAAAAATTTGCCACGGCGGGCAACGCCCTCAATGCGGGCGTTTGTGAGAGCAAAAACGAAATCTTCGACCGAGCCCGGGTGGCGCTTTAGCGATCGGGCGTCAAAAACACGGATGTCGCGAATGACCGCGCCAGTCAGTTCGGGGGCCAAGCCAGCCCGAACGGTTTCAACCTCGGGAAGCTCGGGCATCTATAGAACCTTTTTTGCGACCGGTTTAGATTGCTTTTGCTTTGATGCGCTTGCTTTTGCTGGCTCTGGTTTTGTTTCAGCAAGTTTGGCAAGTGCGATTATTGCCGCGTTGGTCTCGGCTAGTTTTTTGCTGCGGCCTTCGCCCTCGCCCAAAACTTGATCGTCAATAAAAACTTTTGCAAAGAAAGTGCGCTCGTGATCTGGGCCGGTGTGACTTGTTTCATAACTAGGCGCACCGGTGCCTAGCGCCTGTGAACGCTCTTGCAAGGTGGTCTTGGGGTCAGAGTTCTTGCGCAGTTCATCGGGGTTTTCAAGCATCGGATAAACGAATTTTTCGATGATGGCCTGAGCTGCGTCAAGACCGCTTGAGACATAAGCAGCGCCCAAAATTGCCTCGAATGCATCGGCAAGCAGATTGGTTTTTGCGTGACCACCGGTTTGAACCTCACCGCGACCCAGGCGCAGATATTCACCGAGACCAAGCTGATTGGCTGCAGTTGCGAGTGCGCGCGCCGAGACAACTGCGTTTTTGACCTTGGTTAGCTCGCCCTCAGGCAGACGCTTTAGAGTCGCGTGAATGTGTGCGGTAACGACAAAACCCAACACCGCATCGCCGAGAAACTCTAGGCGTTCGTTGTTGGGTAGTCGACCATTCTCGTATGCATACGAGCGGTGAGTAAGTGCTTGTTCTAGAAGTTTCGGTTCAATGTCAACGCCGAGGCGATTGAGCAGACCTTCTAGATTCATTGCTTAGTCGAAGAAACGCGTGATTACGCGTCAGCGACCTTGCGGCCCTTGTATTCAAGGAACAGTGCGTTGCCGGCTGAGTCTTCAACCAACTTGGCGCGGTGAGGAAGGCTGTAAACGGTCTTGCCGTTCTCAACAGTCTTTACTAGTGCAACCTCAGCGGCCTTCCACTGTGAACGACGTGCGTGAGTGCGTGCTCGTGAGAGGCGTCTCTTAGGTACTGGCATTTCAATCTTCCTTAAAGCTAGCTAGCGCGTTCCACCGTGAATCAATTGGCGCATCGTGCTGATGTTGCGGGTTGTCAGCCATCTTGACTCCGCAGGTTGGGCATAGACCTAGACAGTCGTTGCTGCAAACTGGTTGGAACGGAAGGCTTAACACTACCGCGTCACGGATGACTTGCTCAAGATTAATTTGCTCGTCAGTGACGGCGAAATCATCTTCGTTGTCTACAGAATAGGCGAAAAGTTCCTGAAAATCCACCTCGACATCCAGAGAAAGTGGTTCTAGGCACCTGCTGCAGACAGCATTTCCGTCTGTGAATACCGTTCCGGTGACCAGAATTCCCTCGTGAACAGACTCAATTCGAGTCTCTAGCTCGAGAGTCTCACCCGCTGGAACACCGCAGACTTCGGTGCCCAGTGCCTCTGGGGCGACAATATCTTCGTCGAAACGACGCATTGTTCCGGGCTTGTGCATGAGGTCATGCACGTTGATTAAATAAGGATTTTGAGCCTTGCTCACGCTTGTGCCTTTCGGTTAATAGCTGAAACTTCTAGCGCCTTAGCGACTGGAGCAGAAACATATTTCGCCACCGAACCGCCCAAATCTGCAACCTGGCGAACCAGCGAACTTGAGATGTAACCGTGGGCTGGATCGGCGGGAATGAACACAGTTTCGACGCCAGACAAATCGCGATTCACCTGAGCCATTGGCAGCTCATAGTCGACATCGACGTTGGTTCTGATGCCCTTGACGAGCGCACTCGCGCCCACCATACGGCAATAATCAACCAGCAAACCGCTATCAAGTGTGTCGACCACGATCTCTGAGTTCTTAACCTCGTGAGCGCCGATCTCGACCAGGCTTGCGCGAATCAGCTGAACTCGCTCTTCGCTAGTGAACCTTGGCGATTTGGCCGGGTTGTGCACTACGACGATGTGCACCTCTTCAAAAAGCTTGGCTGCTCGAACCGCGATATCAAGGTGGCCGAGAGTGATGGGGTCGAATGAACCCGGATAAACCGCAATGCTTGCCATGCGAATAGGTTACCGCTCGAATTCGATTAAGACTTGGCCAGATTTTCTTGTGCTGCTCGATCTATGCGATCGAGAACCTCGGCTAATACCGGGTGTCTTTCTAGAGTCGGGTCAGCCGCCAGCACTCTCTCAGCCTCAGCTCGGGCAGTCTGAATCATTTTTGAGTCGGCAATCACCCGAAGCAACTTCAGGCTTGAGCGCCCGCCAGATTGCATGCTGCCCAACACATCGCCTTCTCGGCGAAGCTCAAGGTCGATTTCGCTCAATGCAAAGCCATCGCTGGTTTTAGCCACTGCCTCGACTCGCTCGAGGGCCAGGCTGCCCGATTCGGCGGCGGTGAGCAGAAGGCACAGCCCGGCATGTTCTCCGCGCCCCACTCGCCCACGCAACTGATGCAACTGACTAACTCCGAATCGATCGGCATCGAGCACCACCATCACGGTTGCGTTAGGAACATCGACGCCAACTTCGATCACGGTGGTTGAAACCAAAATGTCTAGTTCGCCGGCGGCAAAGCGACCCATCACCTCGGCTTTTTGTTCAGTCGTCATGCGCCCGTGAAGCATGTCAATGCTCAGGCCGGCAAGGCTAGGAATATCGCGCAACGCTTGAGTCATGGTCGCAACTGATGCCAAGTTTGGTTTGGGCTTTTTTGCGAATTCAGCGGCCATTGAATCTGTGCCGTCTAAAAACTCGGGCTCATCTTCGGCGGCACCGCCGGTTTCGATTAGGTCAACGCCTGGGTCGTCTTCATCAATGCGAGAACAAACCACAAATGCCTGCCTGCCCTGGGCAACCTCTTCGGCAATGCGCTGCCAAGTGCGTGCCACAAGTGCCCCCTGAGCGAGCTGAACCACATGAGAGCTGATTGGCTGCCGCCCACCAGGCAATTCGGTGAGTGTCGAAACATCGAGGTCGCCGAAAACCGTCACTGCCAGCGTGCGCGGAATCGGAGTTGCAGTCATGGTGAGCACGTGCGGCGGCAACTTGCCTTTGAGTCTCAGTGCTTCGCGCTGCTCAACACCAAACCGATGCTGCTCATCGATGATCACCAAGCCGAGATCCATGAACTCGACTCGATCGGCGATTAGCGCGTGCGTGCCAACCACAATTTGCGCTTTGCCGCTAACAATCTGCAACAACGCTCTTTTGCGCTCTGCCGCTGGCATTTGCCCGGTCAGCAGGGTTAGCCCAACTGATTTAGCCCCCTCGACTCCGAGAGTCTGAATCAACGTTTTTTCAATTGACCTAAAGTGCTGAGATGCAAGAACCTCGGTTGGTGCCAAAAGCGCAGATTGACCGCCGGCATCTGCGACCAAGAGCATTGCCCTTAGTGCAACCAACGTCTTGCCAGAGCCAACCTCACCCTGCAGCAGGCGATTCATCGGATGTGATTTGGCGAGGTCTTCGGCAATTTGATTGCCGACCAAAATCTGCCCGTTGGTCAACTGAAAAGGCAGCCCAGCGTCGAAGGCTGAGAGTTTTGCACCCGAAAGTGAAATTCGAGCCGTTGCTTCGGTGTGCTGATTTTCTAGTCGCCGCTTGACCAGAATTGACTGCAGCAAGAAAGCCTCGTGATATTTCAAAGTCTCTCGAGCTTGGTGCCAATCATCGTGAACCTGCGGCCGATGAATTTTTTCGATTGCCTCAGCCAAAGGCATCAGGCGATTCGCTTCGATAATTTCGACCGGCAGTTCGTCTTGAATTGGCTCGAGTGTGTCTAGAACAACCGCCATTGCTCGTGCGATTGCCCAAGTTGTGACGCTTGAAGCGGCGGGATAAATCGGGATCGGCAAATCTGCCCAACGCTTGGCGTCTTGATCAGAAATTTCATCCGGAAATAGTTCGTAGTCAGGGTGCGCCAGCTGGAGCTTGCCCTGATAGCTGCCGATTTTGCCGGCAAACAAGCCGCGCATGCCGACCTTCAAATCTTTGGCGCGCCAGGCCTGGTTGAAAAACGTGAGGCTCATGTAGCCGTGACCGTCGGTGATGCGCACCTCGAGAATGCTGCCGTTTTTGCCCTTCATTCGGCGTTCGCGAACCTCAAGAATGTCAGCCACAACCGTGACTGACTCCCCCAGCGGAATCTGATCGATAGGCGTCAATTCGCCGCGTGATGAATATCGACGCGGAAAATGTTGCAGCAAATCACTAACCGTTTTAAGCCCCAGATGTCGCGCAAACGCCTTCGCCGTGCGATCGCCGAGCATGCGATCAAGTGGCTGGGTTGGCAAAAGCATGCAACTATCATCGCTGTTCGACTTGGGGGCAAGGGTTAGGCTTGGCGAGTTATGACAAGAATTATTGGCGGAATCGCCGGATCAAGACAGCTGGCATCGCCAGCTAAAGCCACCAGACCAACCAGCGACCGAATTCGCGAATCGATTTTCAATCGTTTGGCAGCGCGCGACCTGATTGTTGGCGCCCGCGTTCTTGACCTGTATGCCGGCACCGGTGCACTTGCGCTCGAGGCAATCAGCCGCGAAGCAGCATCGGCCATGATGGTCGAACGCGACGGCAAAGCCGCAGCGGTGTGCGTCGCAAACGCGCATACGATTCAAAAGGCTCTTGAAAAAGAGGGCTTTTATGACCAGATGACCAAAATTGCCAACAAGTCTGTGACTAATTTTTTAGCTGCAGATAGCGGCGAATATGACCTGGTCTTTATTGACCCGCCATACGAAATCAGCAACGAAGAGGTGGCGCAAAACCTGATTGACCTGGTTGCTCGCCTTTCGAAAAACGCTGTAATCATGCTTGAGCGTTCGAGCCGCACCGGAACTGTAACGCTGCCGCCCGAGCTTGAGCTCGACGAAGAAAAAGGTTATGGCGACACGAATGTTTATTGGTTGATTCGCCGCTAGAACTTAAATAAAAATCGCCCACCGCTTGAACTTGAATTCAATTGGTGGGCGATTTTTTTGGCTTTAGCCGAAGAAACCCTTCAGGTCGCGCTTTGGCTCGCCAGTGTAAATCTGCTGTGGGCGACCAATCTTGGTGGCCGGATCTAGATTCATTTCGCGCCAGTGGGCGATCCATCCTGGCAAACGACCAACGGCAAATAGCGCGGTGAACATGCGCGGCGGGAAACCAAGTGCCTTGTAGATCACGCCGGTGTAGAAGTCGACGTTTGGATAAAGCTTGCGCTCGATGAAGTAGTCGTCAGCCAACGCTGCAGCCTCGAGCTCTTTGGCGATGTCAAGCAGTGGGTCGCTGACACCGAGCTCGCTGAGCACCTTGTCGGCGGTGGCTTTGACGATTCGCGCACGTGGGTCGAGGCTCTTGTAGACACGGTGACCGAAGCCCATCAAGCGAATGCCGTCTTCTTTGTTCTTGACCTTCTGAACGAACTCTTGAACCGACATGCCTGATTCTTGAATCTCTTTTAGCATCAGCAAAACTGCCTCGTTGGCGCCACCGTGAAGCGGGCCAAATAGTGCATTGATGCCCGATGAAATCGATGCAAAAAGGTTTGCCTGGCTTGAACCGACCAGACGAACGGTCGAGGTCGAGCAGTTCTGCTCGTGGTCGGCGTGGAGCACCAGCAGGGTGTCTAGGGCCTTGGTGACCACTGGGTTCTGAACATAGGCCTCGGCTGCATTGCCAAAGGTCAGGCGCAAGAAGTTCTCGACATATGAAAGCGAGTTATCTGGATAGAGAAGCGCTTGGCCCAAGCTGTTTTTGTGCGCATAGGCAGCAAGCACCGGCAACTTTGCCAGAAGGCGAATTGTAGAAAGCTCAACCTGCTCAGGGTCGTGAGGGTCAAGTGAGTCAGGATAAAAAGTCGAAAGTGCGGTTGTTCCTGCTGCGAGCACGGCCATTGGGTGGGCGCTCTGCGGCATTGCAGTGAAAAGGTTCTTTAAATCTTCGTGAACCAAAGTGTGGCGGCGAATTCGATCTTCGAATGCAGTCAATTGATCTGCAGTTGGCAGTTCTGAATAAATCAGAAGGTAGGCAACCTCAAGAAAGCTCTTTGAGCCGGCTAGCTGCTCAATCGGATAACCGCGGTGACGAAGCACGCCGTTGCCGCCATCGATGAAGGTAATCGCCGATTTGGTCGATGCCGTGTTCACGAAACCCTGGTCATAGGCAGTCAAGCCAGTGAGTGCGGTTAGTTTCGAAATGTCGACGGCTGAAGGGCCCTCGACGCTCTTGATAATCGGCAGTTCGAGGTTGGTTTCGCCATAAGTCAGCGAGACTTTGTCGCTAGAGGTCATCTAGGCTCCTAGTGCTTTATTTGCGGTGTGTTTAGCCTATGGCATTGCGCAGACGGCGCGCACCTTCGGCAATTTTGTCATCGGTTGCAGTGATTGAAAAACGCACATATTTATCGTTGCTTTGGCCATAGAAGGTGCCTGGCACAACCACGATGCCCAACTCAGCCATGCGGTCAACGGTCTTCCAGCAGTCTTCGTTTAGTGTCGCCCATAGATACAGCCCGGCCTCGCTCTCGGCCAATTCAAACCCGTATGCCTTAATTGCGTCCAGCAATACAGTGCGGCGCTCGCGGTAAATCTCTTTTTCAACCCTGACGTGCTCTTCGTCGCCAAGTGCGACAGCCATAGCTCGCTGCACAGGACCAGGGGTGTTTAGGCCTGAGTGCATGCGCAAATTGACCAAGCCTTTGATCAGCTCTGGGGCGCCGACTGCAAACGCCGCGCGATAGCCCGCCATGTTTGACTGTTTGCTGAGTGAATAAAGGGCAATTACGCCGTCAAAATTGCCCTCGATAACTCGCGGGTCAAGAATGCTTGGAATCACCTTGTCGGCCCATTCGTTCCAGCCCAATTCGGCATAGCATTCATCGCTGGCCAGCAGAGCGCCTAGCTCGCGTGATCGCTTTAGGGCCGCGCGCAATTCAGCAACATCAAGGACTCGCCCGTCTGGGTTGCCGGGTGAATTAATCCAAATTAGCTTGGCGTTAGCTGGCCATTTTTGAGGGTCGTCTTCACTAACCAGTTCGGCACCGCACAGTGCAGCGCCTACTTCATAAGCGGTATAAGCCGCTTTTGGCTGCACGACGACATCACCTGGACCCAAACCCATGAACAAAGGCAACCAGCTAATCAGCTCTTTTGAACCAATCGATGGCATGACTTGGTCTGGAGACAGACCTGGAACACCTCGGCGCCTCGCGAACCACTCAACGACTGCTGCTTTGAACTCCGGAGAACCGCCAGTGCTCGGATATCCTGGCGCATTTGATGAGTTGATTAGTGCTTGCTGGATGATCTCAGGGGTTGGATCGACTGGCGACCCCACAGAAAGGTCAACTGCCCCGCCCACATGCTGCGCAGCTTTAGCCGCGTATGGCTTTAGAGATTCCCAGGGATACTCGGGCAGTCGATCGAACATTAGGGCTACTCGCCCTGTGGTGGCAGAGCTGAAATCAATTCGTGGTCTTTAGCGACCTTGCCAAGCTTGGCAGCGCCACCGGGTGATCCGAGGTCGTCGAAGAATTCGACATTTGCCTTGTAGTAGTCAGCCCATTGTGATGGAAGGTCATCTTCGTAGTAAATCGCTTCAACTGGGCAAACCGGCTCACACGCACCGCAATCAACGCACTCGTCTGGGTGAATGTATAGCGAACGCTCGCCTTCGTAAATGCAGTCAACCGGACACTCTTCGATGCAGGCTTTGTCTTTTACGTCAACGCATGGCAACGCGATTACATAGGTCACTGGTTCTCCTAACGGTGCCCTGAGGCGCTCTTGCCCCATGACGACGGATGAATGCTCGGAAACAAAATTATCAAGGCGCAGAGGCCGATAGAGCCATAAGCCCAAATGTTGCCGGTTGAATTCCCGAGAATGAGAACTTCACCGCCGGGCTGGCGCTGAGCTAACTGAAAAACTGTGATGGCAAAGCTTGCGGTCATTAGATAGAGCGCACCGCGGCTGCTGCGCAAAAGACGCAGCGCCAAGGCCAATGAACCGACCATGGTTAGAGCGACGACCAAGCCGAGCGGAAAACTGCCGGCTTCAACCTGGTGCAGCAGGGTTCCAGCCAAGCCGAGAAGTGCACCCAGCGGTAATGCCCACAAGAAGGTAAACGCCGGTCTCAGGTGAACGAGTGGGCTTGGAGACGCCAAACGTAAGCGTTCAGGTTCGGTGTATTTCAAAACCTCACCGTTGCTGACGCTGTAAGTAAATTCATCGGCATCAACTTGGCTGCCGTGCGCCTCGAGTGCGGCGCGCTTGATGGCTGCGGTGGACTCGCCGCCGATTGCGACATCAAACGATTCGCCCTTGCCTGCGATAACCCAGAACTCAGGTGCGCGACGAGTTTTGCGAGAAATCTTGCGAATTGCCATTGCTGTGGCCTCGTGCGCAGCCTTGTGATCTGGGTGATTGTTGCCACCCTTGCGGTTATAGGTGAGCACGGCATCTGGCTTGAAATCGCGCATTACGGCGATGATGTCATCGGCGATCACAGATGGTGACGTTGCGGCGAGCGCTAAATCATCAAGGTTGCGAGGCTTAGCAAGCTTGCCCATCGAATTGAGTCGTGCGCCACTGTCCAAATAGGCACGAGTGCCGGCAAATGAGTGCTTTAGACCCGGATAATTTTTGATTGCCTCGCGAAGTTCTTGGCTGCGAAAGGCAGCCATCGCGTGAAAATCACCCTCAAGGGGCTTTAGTTCTTCGAGGCGAACTTTGCCTCGCTCGCCGCGAGTGAGGGTTAGAAGATAAACCTCAGCGCCTGCCTGAAGCCTTTCGGCAATGACGTGAGCTGTCGAAAGACTCTCGTCGTCAGGGTGTGCGTGCACGATCAAAAGTCGCTTTGGTGCAAACGTTCCCTTAGCCATAGAAATACTTTAGGTCAGAACCTATTCAGACAGGCGCTAGTGCTTATTCTGAAGCGCGCTTGCGTGCCGCGGTTGCACGAGCACGCACGTTAGGGTCTAGCTCAACCTTGCGAATGCGAATCGCCTCTGGGGTTACCTCGACGCACTCATCTTCGCGAGCGAATTCGAGGCACTCTTCAAGCGAAAGCTTGCGTGGCGGGGTCAGAGACTGGAACTCATCTGAAGAAGCGGCACGCATGTTGGTGAGCTTCTTTTCTTTGGTGATGTTGACTTCCATGTCGTCAGCGCGTGAGTTCTCGCCGACCACCATGCCGGCATAAACCTCAGAGGTTGGCTCAACAAAGAATGATCCACGCTCTTGCAAGCCGATCATTGCGAACGGTGTGACTGAACCGGCACGGTCGGCAACCATTGAACCGTTTTGGCGAGTCTGGATTTCGCCAGCCCATGGGCCATATCCGGCTGAAATAGCGTTAGCGATTCCGGTGCCCTTGGTGGTGGTCAAGAACTCAGTGCGGAAACCAATCAAGCCGCGGCTCGGAACTAGGAACTCCATGCGAGTCCATCCGGTGGCGTTTGAGACCATGTTCTTCATCTGGCCCTTGCGAGCAGCGAGAAGCTGGGTCATTGCACCAAGGAATTCTTCTGGCACGTCGATGGTCAAGTCTTCGAAAGGCTCGTGAAGCTTGCCGTCGATCTTCTTGGTGACCACCTGAGGTTTTCCGACGGTTAGCTCATAACCCTCGCGGCGCATCTGCTCAACCAAAATTGCAAGAGCGAGCTCACCACGGCCCTGAACCTCCCAGGCGTCTGGGCGCTCGGTTGGCAAAACGCGAATCGACACGTTACCGATTAGCTCCTTGTCAAGGCGATCCTTGACCAAACGTGCGGTGACCTTTGCACCCTTAACTCGACCAGCCATCGGCGAGGTGTTGATTCCGATGGTCATCGAAATCGCTGGGTCGTCAACGGTGATCATTGGCAACGGGCGAACGTCGTTCGGGTCGGCCAGGGTCTCACCGATGGTGATTTCTTCGATTCCGGCAACTGCAACGATGTCACCTGGGTTTGCCTCTTCAGTCGGAAAGCGCTCAAGAGCTTTGGTCTTTAGAAGCTCAGTGATCTTAACTGTCTGAGTTGTTCCGTCTTGGCGAACCCAAGCGACCTGCTGGCCCTTCTTTAGCTTGCCGTTGAAGATGCGAAGCAGGGCCAAACGGCCAAGGAACGGCGATGCATCGAGGTTGGTGACGTGCGCCTGAAGCGGTGCTTCGTCATCGAAGGTCGGAGCTGGGATGTATTTCATGATTGCGCCGAATAGCGGCTCAAGGTCTTTGCCGTCAGGCAAAGTGCCGTCGGCTGGCTTGTCTAGGCTGGCGATGCCGGCGCGGCCTGAGGCATAAATGATTGGCAATTCGAGAATGCCATCGATGTCTAGGTCTGGAACTGAGTCGTGAAGGTCTGATGCAAGACCCAAAAGCAAGTCGTGAGTTTCTTCAACAACCTCATCGATGCGAGCATCGCTGCGGTCGGTTTTGTTAACTAGCAAGATCACCGGAAGCTTGGCTTCTAGGGCCTTGCGCAAAACGAAACGAGTCTGCGGAAGCGGGCCTTCTGATGCGTCAACCAAGAGCACAACGCCATCAACCATTGATAGACCGCGCTCAACCTCGCCACCAAAGTCGGCGTGGCCCGGGGTGTCAATCACGTTGATGGTGATTTCTTTGCCGCCCGAGTGCTCGCCCTTGTAGGCAATTGCGGTGTTCTTGGCAAGAATGGTGATTCCCTTTTCGCGCTCAAGGTCACCTGAGTCCATAACGCGCTCGCCAACTGCAGCGTGGTCGCTAAACGAACCGGTCTGGCGAAGCATGGCGTCAACCAGTGTGGTCTTGCCGTGGTCTACGTGGGCAACAATTGCAACGTTGCGAAGGTCATCTCTGGTGGCTAGCGCCATGGGGAACATCCTTGTGTTTTCGCGCAAAGCAGCCCAAACGAATCTGGATTTCGCGCTGATTGATTATTTCGAATTGAATCTTGGGGGTGCAGAACTGCATCTTTAAGCCCCTGCGGCTTTCAGTCTAGCCTGTGATGGGCTATTTAGGCAGGTTTGGCGTAGCCTAAAAACATGCTGAATGCAGGCGATCGCGAGTTAGCTGTCTTGATTTATGACGGCGATTGCGCTTTTTGCAATCGAAGTCTGCAATTCGGCCTGAAAAATCTCGCCTGGTTTCCGTCATACAAAGCGTTTCAGGGCCTGCCAAAGGAGGCATTTGGCTTGAACCGCATTGATTTTGAATCGTCAATTTGGCTCATTGGGCCCGATGCAAAATTCGCCGGCCATCGCGCTGCAGCTTGGATTTTGCTTCAGCAGAAAAACCCTTTTCACCGCTTGCTAGGTGCGCTAATTGAACTTGCTGGGCCAGTTTCTAAATTGGTATATGCGTGGGTTGCGAAAAACCGCCACCGTCTGCCGGGTGGCACTGCGGCTTGCGAGGTCTCGCCAGGCATCGATAGCAATGTCGCATCAGAGAAAACATCAGATCTCAAATGAACGAACTATTCACCGTTGGATTCTTAGCAGGTTTAGCGTTGGCGATTCCAGTTGGGCCGATGGCAATTTTGCTGGTTAACATCACGATTGAGCGTGGAATTCGCCATGGAATCGTTGGAGCCTTGGCTATGGCAAGCATTGATTTCAGCTATGCATTTACTGTTTTTGCTCTAGGCCAGATAATCGCTCAGTTTGTTGGTGAGTTTGGAATCTGGCTGAGCCTGGGTGGTGCGCTTATTCTTTTTGCTTTGGGCCTCCAGACACTCTCGCGAAACCTTAAGCTCCTAGGCAAACCCGATGCCACGCCAATTGTCGGAGATGCAAAAACTGGACTATTTGGAACCTATGCGAAGTTTGCCGGCGCCACAGTCTTGAACCCACCGACTGCGCTATATTTTCTAGCCATTGCCCCGTCTTTAGGCGTGAGCGCCTCAGTCGCGACATCGAATTTTGTCGCCTCTCATTTATTTTTGGCGGCATTGATTTTTGCCATCGGCGTTTTCATAGGGTCGGTTATCTGGCAAGAGGGCCTAGCGCTTGCCGGTCTCGGTTTGCGCCAAATCACCAGCAACCGAGTTCGTCCTTGGATTGGTTCAATTGGTGGCATCTTGATTATTGGACTAGCAATCAAAATTGCCGCTGAGGCGATTTTTTGATGACCGAACTACCGCTAATTGGCGACAGCGCCAAAGGCATTCTGCAAAATGAAGGCGAAGCACT
>CALDKR010000225.1 GCA_937898095.1 uncultured Rhodoluna sp. | reverse complement strand
CCAGTACTGAAGTGGCTCACCCGAGGTGTCTAGTGCAACGCGCACACCGAGTGACTTCATTCGGTCAAAGATTGGCTGAAGGTCAACGAAGGTGCCGGTTGACTTGTAAACCGGAAGCGCGCCGGCGATTACTAGCCACTTTGCACCGCTCTCAACAACGGTCTTCTCGGCAAGTTCTACGGTCTTTTGCCAGTCTTCTCCGCTAAGCGGGCGAGGTGGCTCCGTAATACGGGTCGTGGTTCCGGCAAAGTCAATGATGGTGGTTGAAACTCGCGGGGTGCCTTCTACCCAAAGGGGTACAACCAAATCACTTGATCCGGTGCGAGCCAAAACATTAGGGTCACCGGCGCCGATCGGAACCACTGCAGGTGAATTGATGCCGCCAAGGACAAGTCCGCGGCTAACGTTGATGCCTTTGCCGGCAAGCTCTTCGCCAACAGCATCGGCTCGGTTTACGCCACCTGGAACAAGATTGCTCACAAAGTAGGTGCGGTCTAGAACCGGGGCGGGGGTAAGCGTAACAACTGAAGGGGTTGTGCCAGACATCAATTGGCTCCTTGTGGACTTGAGCGATTTCGAATTTTCGAAGGTTTAAAGCTTCAAACTTCGTTGTCAAGCTCTCGAAAAGTATACCCAAGTGAGCCCCCTAAACCGCTTACAAAGGTGGCCTCAAGTAATCAATGGATGATTAGTTGGCGCCGGATTCGCCGGACGTTAACTCTGGCTTGGTGAAGGTGTCGGTCGATTCTTCTATTTCGCCAATCGCTGGCACCGGCTTGCCGCCATCAAGGATGTTCTTGCTCTTGTCGTTCAGGCGTCGAGTTGATGTCAGCAGGTTGCGCTCGAGGCTCGAAGAGAACGAGTTGAATGCCGAAACGGCGCCGTTGAGTTGATTGCCAAGTTTGGCTGCGTGCTCAGCAACCACTCGAATGTTTTTGTGCAGCGTGACGCCTAGGTCGATGACCTCTTTGATTGTTTCTTCTTGTGCACTTTGGCGCCAACCGTAACTAATGGTGCGAATAACGCTAAAAATCGAAACGGGTGAAACCAACGCGACCTGCTTGCTGAAGCCATATTCAAGAATGCTCGGATCAGCATCGAGGGTTGCAGCCAAAAGGCCTTCGCTAGGCATGAACATGATGGTGAATTCGGGCGATGAGCTAAGGCCAGAAAAATAGTTCTTGCTGCTGATGTCGTTGATGTGTTTTTTCACAGCATCAACGTGAGCTTTCATCAGGTCTTTGCGCTTTTTTTCGTCTTCTGGCGATGCAACTTCGCTGATTGCAGTTGCGCGCTGATAGTCATCGAACGGAACCTTCGAGTCGACTGCAACGAATTTGCCGTCTGGGTAGTTGATGACGCAGTCGGGCTTGATTCCTTTGCCTTCGTTGTTCACCGAGAGTTGCTGCTCGAAAAAGTCAACGTGCGGAAGCATTCCGCTGTTTTCTAGAAGGCGCCTAAGAGTGAGCTCGCCCCATTGACCTCGGGCCTGCTTGTTATTTAGCGCGCCAGCCAAGGCTTTAGTGTTTTCGCCAAGGGTGCGCTGCTGTTCTTGCGATTCGATTAGCTGCTGCTTGATAGTGCTGAACTGGGCGAGACGCTCTTTTTCAAGCTCTTCAATCTTTGTTTGCATTTTTGCAACACGGTCTCTAACCGGCGCCAGCTCTTGCAAAATTCGGTTTTCTTCAGCGAGGGTTTGCGATTCAAGTTTGATGCGAGCATCGAGCTCAGTTTTGACCAAGTTGAGTTGTGCGGCAAGCCCCTCGGCAGTTGCCCTGGCGCCAGCAAGCTCAATTTCGGCGTTGCTGGTCTTAGATTTGCGAGCAGCAGCAAACGCGAAGCCAACAGCTGCGCCCAGAATCAGCCCAACAGCTAGATAAATCAAAGAATCCATGTTTCGAGTATTTCAGCACCGTGTGACAAACGTGCCCAACTATGCCAGTGGCTTGAGAACCTGTTTTGTAGCGCTCAGCAAATCGACTAGGTCATCGACCCCGTGCCTGTCGGCAGCGTGCAAAATAATGCGTGCACTGGCATCGGCATCGGCAAGCGCATCATGGTGATTAAATTCTTCGTGCCCAATCGCATAAGCCACTGCGTTCAATCGATATGAATCCAGGTTGTATGTCTTTCTTGATATAGCCAACGAACATGCATAGTTCAGTGCAGGCAGGGGCAATTCAAGCAATGCGGCAGACGCGCGCATGACCCCCATGTCAAAGGGTGCGTTATGAGCAATCAGCACATCATCGCCAATAAAACCCAACATTAGATCTAGAACCTCTGGCCAACTTGGCGAATCAATAACATCAGACGGGCGAATGCCGTGAACCCGGATGTTGCCTTCGTGAAACCAATCATTTGGCCGGGGTGGCTGAATCAAAGTGGCGAACGAATCGGCAATTTTGCCGTTGCGCACCCTAACCAAACCAACCGCACAAGGGCTTGCCGGTGAACCATTAGCGGTCTCAAAATCGATTGCGGTGAAGTCGAGAGCCATACGACTATTAAACTCTTCAAGTGGCCCTAACTATCGGAATCGTGGGACTGCCAAATGTTGGCAAGTCGACCCTCTTCAATGCACTCACTAAAAACAACGTTCTAGCGGCGAACTATCCGTTTGCAACTATCGAACCAAACGTTGGTGTTGTGAATCTTCCTGACCCTCGCCTAGGCAAGCTCGCTGAGATTTTCGGTTCAGAGCGCCTACTGCCGGCCCCAGTTTCTTTCGTGGACATCGCAGGCATCGTGCGTGGCGCATCGGTGGGCGAGGGCTTGGGCAACAAGTTCTTGGCTAACATCCGTGAGGCTGACGCAATCGCTCAGGTGGTTCGTGGGTTCGTTGACTCAGACGTTGTGCACGTGGATGGCAAGGTTGATGCCGCTAGCGACATTGAGACCATCAACACCGAACTGATTTTGGCCGACATGGAGACCCTTGATAAGGCGCGCACTCGCATCGAAAAAGAGGTCAAGGGCAAAAAGATGGAGCCAATCGCTCTTGAGACCGTTGACGAAGCAAAAGCCTGGCTCGATGCCGGCAAGCCGCTTTCAAGCTCGACCATTGACCTCGAACCGATCCGCGAACTTGGTTTGCTAACTGCCAAGCCAATCTTGTATGTCTTCAACGTTGATGAGTCGATTCTGACTGACGCTGCCAAAAAGAAGGCGCTCGCCGACTTGGTGGCGCCGGCCGAAGCTGTTTTTCTTGACGCCAAAGTCGAGTCTGAACTCATCGACCTCTCAGTCGAAGAGGCTCAAGAGCTGCTTGCCTCGCTCGGTCAAGAAGAATCAGGTCTTGACCAGCTAGCGAGAATTGGATTCCAGACCCTAGGCCTTCAGACTTATCTAACCGCCGGCCCTAAAGAGGCACGTGCATGGACCATCCGCAAGGGCTGGAAGGCTCCCGCCGCGGCCGGTGTTATTCA
>CALDKR010000224.1 GCA_937898095.1 uncultured Rhodoluna sp. | reverse complement strand
GCTGTGCTCACTGAGTTGATCGAGCACTTGCCAAACGCTCACTTTGCAGTTGAAAACCCAGACGGCACCTATCACTTTCACCGGGCATTTCCCACCTATGCACTCGGCGATCAAAACTTTGAAACTCCAATTGAAGACCTAATGGATCAACCGGTTTCACGCGTTGTCGTTCTGTCACCAGAGCACGATGTCGATGAGTTTTTAGCAATCATCTCTAAGGTCGGCCTGCAGTCAGTTTCTTATGCAATTGGATACACCGCTTGGCTCGACATCGCGCCTGAGGGTGTGAGCAAGGCATCGGCACTTGAAAAGCGCCGACAAGAGTTGGGCATCAAGACCAACCAGGTGATTTCAATCGGCGACGGCCGCAACGATATTCAAATGTTCGAATGGACTCGCGCTGGCGGCGGCCTGGCTTTTGCAATGGGACAGGGCCCAGAAGAAGTCAAGGCTGCTGCCACAGCGGTAACCGCATCGGTTGAAGAAGACGGCGTTGCTCAGGTGCTGGCCGGCTTCGAGGGAATCCTGTTTAGTCGCACTGTTTAGCTAGGCAAATATCTGACGCGATTGGCGACTGATCTGAATCGCTGAACAGACTTAAAGCAAAAACCAGCTCAACGAATTGAGCTGGTTTTTTGCAAATGGAGGAAGCGGTGGGATTTGAACCCACGGAGGCTATTAACCTCGACAGTTTTCAAGACTGTTCCGTTCGGCCGCTCCGGCACGCTTCCACGTGCTGGAACAGTTTAGACGAATAAGAGACTTAATTTCCACCTCGGAGAAAATTCCCAGATTCAGAGGGGCAGATTTCTTCTAGGCTAGAGGCGATGTTAAAACAAGGTTTTGCGCGCCACGGGCGAATTCGATTGCAATCAAAGGCTTCGGCGATTGGCGGTCTGCTGTTCAAAGGGCTGGCTGTAGCGCTCGGTGCCTCACTGGCAATCACCGGCATTTCGGTCGCCGACATCAGCAATCAGATTCGCAGCAACGGCATCAAGCTTGCCAACGCCAAGCCAATCACCGCCGCAGACCTCAAGGGCCCGGTAAACATGCTTTTGGTTGGCAGTGACACTAGAGCCGGTCAAGACAGTGTTTTTGGTTCTGAAACCTCGACCTTGGCTGACGTCATGATCTTGCTTCACATCTCAGCCGACCGCAAAAATGCAGTTGCCCTAAGTTTTCCGCGTGACCTTTTGGTACCTTGGCCTGCATGTCCAAGCACCAGCGGCGGCCCTGGTTATTTGCCGCAGAGTCTCGGTCAGCTAAATGCAACGATTGCCAACGGCGGCCCTGGCTGCACCCTGCTCACCATTGAGCAGCTGACCGGTCTCAAGATTCCATACCTAGCAATGATCAATTTCAAGGGCGTCATCGAAATGTCTAACGCCATCGGCGGTGTCGAAGTTTGTGTCGCTGAGCCAATCGAAGATGACTACACCAAGACATACCTCGATGCCGGTGTGCACAACCTCAAGGGCATGGCTGCACTGCAGTTCTTGCGCACTCGCCACGGAGTTGGCGACGGCTCAGACTTGAGCCGAATCTCGAACCAGCAGGTCTTTTTGACCTCACTGGTTCGCAAGGTCAAGAGCGCCGGTGTGCTCAGCAATCCGATTTATCTCTATTCACTGGCTAACGCTGCTGCGAGAAACATGCAACTGAGCGAGAGCCTGACTGACCTCAACACCATGGTCACTCTGGCTGGCGCGCTCAAAGACGTCGAGCTCGACAAAATGACTTTCCTTCAGGTTCCAAGCCACGGTGGTTTGCCGGCACCATATTCGGGCCGTGTGGCACCTAACTATGAACAGGCAAACTTGCTGTTTGAAAAGCTGCGCAATGACGAACCGCTCATTTTGGCAAAGGCAAACACCGGTTCTGGTGCTGTGGTTGAAGGCGGCGACACCG
Organism: uncultured Rhodoluna sp.; assembly: GCA_937898095.1. Taxonomy (GTDB): domain Bacteria; phylum Actinomycetota; class Actinomycetes; order Actinomycetales; family Microbacteriaceae; genus Rhodoluna. The sequence goes on along the minus strand of CALDKR010000224.1, from coordinate 13,262 downwards.
CAACTGCCTCACCGAGCGCGTCGCCAAGCTCATCATCAAGTGCATCCTCGACATCTGGCACAAGCGCCACGCCTAGCCCATCGGCCAGCGAGAGCACTCTGCCAGAGTGGGCTCGCGGCACCAACGCATCGGTTAAGACCTGCTCTTCGTAGTCGCGGTTTGTTAATCAAACCGAGACATTTTTGTGAAACAATTTGGTTTCGCCTGTAAAGGCTTACAGTCGCATTTCGCAAGGAAACCAAATGACTTCAGAACACACTTTTCTAAAGGGATCCGCTGACTGGTGGCGCCAAGCCGTGGTCTATCAGATCTATCCACGCAGCTTCGCTGACGCAAATGGCGATGGCATCGGTGACCTTGTCGGAATCACTAGTCGTGTTCCATATCTAAAAGAGCTTGGCGTCGACGCTGTCTGGATGAGCCCGTTTTATCCCTCAGAGCTTGCCGATGGCGGCTATGACGTTGCCGACTATCGCGACATTGACCCACGCATCGGCACCTTGGCTGAATTCGACAAGCTTGTCGATGCTATGCATGCCGCAGGCATCCGTGTTTTTGTCGACATCGTGCCGAACCACTCATCTGATCAGCACGAATGGTTTCAAGCTGCACTGAAGGCACCTAAGGGTTCGCCAGAGCGCGACCGCTATATCTTCAGAGATGGCCTAGGCGAGAACGGCGAGATTCGCCCGTCTGAGCTGGCCAGTCACTTTGGCCCAACCGGATGGACTCGCATCACAGAGCCAGACGGCACCCCTGGCCAGTGGTACATGCACCTGTTTGCGAAAGAGCAGCCCGACTTCAACTGGGACAACCAAGAGGTTCGCGACGACTTCATCAAGACCCTGCGTTTCTGGTCTGACCGCGGAGTCGATGGCTTCAGAGTCGACGTTGCTCATGCGCTGACCAAGAACCTCAAAGACGGCCACCTGCCTGCCCGCACCTCATTCGACCTGTCGGTTATGAAGAACGACGGCACCGACGACCTGTTCGACCGCGATGAAGTTCACGAAATTTATAAGACTTGGCGCAAGGTTTTCAATGAGTATGACCCACCGCGCGTGGCAGTTGCCGAGGCTTGGGTTCACGCTAATCGTCGCGCTGCATATGCCAGCACCGAGGGCCTCGGTCAGTCATTCAGCTTCGACCTCGCTTTCACCCCTTGGAACATCAAGAAGTTCAAGTCGACTATCGATTACAACCTAAAGGCATCGGGCGAGACCGGATCATCGAACACCTGGGTGTTCTCAAACCACGATGTGATTCGTCACGCGACCCGATTCGGCTTGCCTGAAGAAACATTGAAAGATTTGCCAAAGTGGTTCCGTTCGAAGAACCGCCAAGACTTGATCAACAAAGAACTCGGATTAGCCCGCGCGCGTGCAGCCACGATGTTGATTCTTGCTCTGCCTGGTTCGACATATTTGTATCAGGGCGAAGAGCTTGGTTTGCAAGAGCCGCTCAACATTCCGAGCGACCAGATGCAAGACCCCCAGTGGTTCAGAAGCGAAGGTTCAATCTCTCGCGACGGTTGCCGCGTGCCAATGCCATGGACTCCCGATGGACCGTCGTTTGGCTTTGGCCCAGGCGGCGCGCACCTGCCTCAGCCTGAGTGGTTCAAAGACTGGAACGTGCAGTCAGAGTCAGGTGTTGAGGGTTCGACCCTAGAGATGTATCGAGCCGCTTTGAAGTTGCGTCACGAGTTGCAGACTGCCGAGGAGCTCAAGTGGGTCTGGCACTTCAACAAGAATGTGCTGCACTTCAAGCGCCCGAACGGCTGGCAGTCAATCACCAACTTCGGCTCGAAGCCGGTCAAGTTGCCAAAGGGCAAGCTTTTGCTAAGCAGCGCTCCTCTGGTCGATGGCAAGCTTGCAGCCAACGCAACAGCTTGGATTCAGGCTTAATTCTCGACTAAACTAATCGGGCTACAAGGAGTCGTCGCATAGCCCGGTCGAGTGCGCCTCACTGCTAATGAGGTAGGGGTCTTAAAGCCCCTCGGAGGTTCAAATCCTCTCGACTCCGCTCAAAACATGAAAGCACCCCAGAAATGGGGTGCTTTTGTTTTGAGCGGAGTCGATTGTGTTACTCAACCCGCACATCCAAGAAATAAGCTGAAGCAGTGAAGACATTGATCAAATCGATAAATCCTTGGATAGCGGTTTTCGTTTTTCTCGTCTTCTTTCACGGCCTTCGCGGTGCATACGGTGACGCAACAGTTTTTGCGGTCGCCAGCACTCTTTTGATTCTCGAATCGAAGGGCAAGTTCAAGCACCTGCACGCCAGCAAACCCGAGGTGCCGAGGTTTCTGATTGTCGGCATTTTGATTTTGACTGCCGCGGTGCTCTATCTCTCACCTAGACACAGTTTGCTCGACGGCATCCTGATGCTTCTGCTGCTGCCAGGTGCTCTCTATCTGGTTTGGTATCCAGACAGAGGTCGCAAGCCAAAGAACGGGTCACTGCCGATTCGCCGCGCAAAATTCGTTTGGTTCTATTTGATTTTGGCGATGAGCTTGATTGAGCTCTATGCGTTTTTCATGAGTCAGATTATTGACAACGACTACGTGTATCCCACGATTTCAATTGTTCTCGATGAGCCTCTCGACACCGGTCTTGGTCGAGCTCTTTGGGTCACACTATGGGCACTTTCTGGTGTTGGTCTGCTTCGCATCTGGAGGCGCAAAAAGTGAGCCCAACAGTCTGGATTCCGATGGGGTATGCCTTCGTGCTTTTAGCGGCTGGCTTGATTCAACTTTGGTCGCTCTCGAATCGCGAAAAACTTGCGCCGATTGGTGAGCTGATCGAGCGCATCATGCATCACCGCTTGACCCGCATCGCAGTGATATTCGTATGGTGGTGGCTGGGCTGGCACTTTGTGGTTGCCTAAATTGCTGGCTTTCGACTAAACTGTGAAAGTTGCCTTCGGGTGACACCCAGCGTTTGTAGCTCAACGGATAGAGCATCTGACTACGGATCAGAAGGTTGGGGGTTCGAGTCCCTCCAAGCGCACTGAAATGGCGCGGTTCTCACGACCGCGTCATTTTTTTTATGCCCAGGATTCCGTTTAGATTCCGTTGAGCGTTCCTATGAACAGGGCTAGTAGAACGTTGGCTTTTGTGTTAACGTTTACTTATAAGTGGATTGGGAAACCCCGATCGACGTCAAGCCTCCGAGATAACTCGGGGGCATTTCGCTTTAAGGAAGAAGCTTCAAGCCCCAGCCATTAACCTCGCCTCGAGGTGATCTCCGAAGCTTCTCCATGATGATATCCAACGCTCTGTTGCTTTGCCCAGGGCGAAGTACATGTAATCCAAGCGGTCGAGCTACCATGTCCGCCAACTGGAGCCCCGAGCTATTAGTTTTCTTAGATGCGGTTAGAAATTCAAAAGTTTCGGGCATCCCAATTATCTTTGTGCGATCCATCAGCCTGCGGAATTCGAGCTCAAGATCAGCATCCTCTTTCTTTCCACGGCTTTCAAAGACAACAAAGGTCTTCTTGCCCGTTTGTCCCTTGCTTTGAAGTTCGTAGTAGGCCCTCTCAAGCCCAAACTCCATGGCGACTCTATAGGGGGCTATCGTCTCTGTAACCAGTAGTCCGATATTTGTATTTTTCGATCACGCAAGCCACAACTTTAAACGATGCCTCACTGATCGTAAGGTCAGGTGCGGGGTGTACAGCGGATGGTTGACGAAGAAAACTATTGCATCGATGTCTTAACGCAAATCTCTGCAATTAAGAGTTCGTTGCAAGGGGTGGCGCTGGCGCTGTTAGACGACCACCTAAATCACTGTGTTCGTAATGCCGTTGATTCAGATGGAAACGAATTAGAAGAGAAACTCGCAGAAGTAAGCGAAGCAATCGCCAGGTTAGTTCGTTAAGAAGAAATCGTGGCCCTGGAATGCCCATACATTGACAGCATTCCAGAGACCACGGTCTCTTTCTTAAATTACGTTGATGATACCCATCATGCCCAGGTCCTCATGGTCGAGAATGTGACAGTGGTAAACGGTCATTCCTGCGAAGTCACTGAACTGCACGCGCACAACAACTTTTGATTTGGCAGGAACGTTCACGACATCCTGATACTCAACTTCTTGAATAAGCCGATCCGGAACCGAAACAAGCTGTTGGTCCCAAACGTGAAGGTGGAAGGGGTGGTCCATCGTCGATTCGTTTACGAGAGTCCACTCTTCAACTGAATTTGCCGCAGACGAGGTATCGATTCGTGTGCCATCAAACGGTTTTCCATTAATAGTGAAATGGCCCTCAAGCCCCGTCGACATCATGTCCATCATGTTATTCATGCTGGGCATCCATAGTTTGAAGGTGCGTTTTGCGCTTACTGGTAGTGACCTCAAATCAGGCTGCACGAATGACATAGGCGCAAGCGAAGCGATGGATGCCGCGGCCTTAGACGGTTGAAACTTAACTAACGGGTAGTCCTTGTATTCAGTCGCACTCCCCATCATTCCCATTGCGTCAGGGTGAGGAACAGTCGTGTAGGTCAGCGATGCTTCCTTATCGGTCACTGTCACTAATAGGTCAACTCTGTTTCCAGGTGCGATTGTTACTCGTTTCAAGTCCCTTGGTTGCGAATATTTATTGCCATCGATTCCCAAAACCATAGCTTTAGCGCCAGTCAAAGCAAGATCTAAGTTTCGCGATGTGCAGGAATTAATTATTCTCCAACGCTCCACGCTCCACATTTTTGGTTCCATGACTGGCTGGACTTGTCCGTTGACGAGCAGCACCTCGCCTTCACGGCCCATCATTTTGCTCATCATGTTCGCACCTGCAACGTTTCCATCGCTTGCTATTGAGATGTCGGAAATTATGACGACTCGATCTTCCTCTACCTTGGGGGTCTCATCATTCTCGATGATGATCCCCCCGTAGAGTCCAGCGAAAACCTGAGGTGCGGCCATTCCATGGTGGTGTGGGTGGTACCAAAAGGTTCCCTCTTTGTGATTTTCAGGGATCTGGTACTTGTATGTGAAGGTTTCACCATCCTTGACTTCGATGAATGGGTTATCGCTGTTGCCTTCAGGGCTAACGTGCAAACCATGAGTATGAAGGTTCGTCGAATCCCCCAAATTATTCGTGAAGTCAACCGTAATCACATCACCTGGTTTGGCAACCCAAGTAGGTCCAGGTGATGTGCCGTTGTAGGTCATAACCTTGGCAGTTTTACCATTGATTACTTTTGACGTCATCGCAGCAACAAGGGAGATACCGAGTGCACCATTTTTACTGACTAGGCGCTCTGGCTCAGATCCACTTTGCGCTTGATTAGTGGGATTCAGGAGTGAATATGAAACACCCGCTATTGCAGCAGTTCCAGCAACAGCTCCACCAATAGCTAGGAAGTTTCGTCTTGATAGTTGTTTTTTAGTTTTGTTCGACATGGGTTCCTACTTTGTAAGCAGTGCTTTTAGCTCGGAGATTTCGGCAGAGCGGGTTTTAACGACGTCGCCAGCAAATTTGGCAACATTCACATTTGAAGTAGCTGACACAGCCTTCGCCATGCCAACACAACCTTCTAGTTGCGCGAGCATGTTTTTGACATAGAGCTTGTCGAAGGAGGTTCCCATCGACGCCGACATAGCGGTCAATTGAGCATCAGTGACTGTTCCCGCAATCTCCATACCAGGCATTTGATGCTCTGCCTCTTGGGTGCCATAAGAAGTGGCGCCAATCGACTCCAGCCAAGCAGTCATTGTAGAAACTTCAGACTCTTGCTCGGCTTTAATCTTTTTAGCGAACGCTAACAACTTGGTATTCGTGGAGTTACTCAGAGCCATTGTTGACATGTCAATAGCCTGAGACTCGTGAGGGATCATCATTTGCGCAAACATGATGTCACCATCCCCAAGTTCGCCATAGTTGGAGGTCGCTGATGAGGTTGGAGTAGAGCTTTCAGCTGAGTCGGAGCCCATCCCAGACATCCCGCTCATCGAGCCCATGTCGTGGTTCATCCCAGCCATTCCGTTGTTAGCGGTCGAAGCACATCCTGCCAAAGCCAAGGAAGCGGCAACTAGGCCAGCAGTTACGAAGATTGATTTCTTAAATTTGGTGTTCATTTTTTTCCTTACGTATTCAAAAATTTTGGGTATTACAAAATTCAGCGCGCAGCGCTATCGAATGCGATTGGAATTTATGTTCGGCTAATGCCTAAGGCAACGAGGTTTACCGAGGCGGGTACACGAAGCGCAAAGGCGGGGGGGCGAATTATCTGCCTAGCCTGGCGTGCAACAGTAATCAACCGACGGCGCATTACCAACAGGAGAATGCCGAGAAGCAGATACGCAATCAAAGGCCCGATGGTGATTAGGTTTCCACCTTGCCCTTTTGAATCGCCGAGGAAAACTTTCTGTGCAGAGGTAACAATCTCTGCACTCGAAGCAGCCTGAGTAGCTAATTCGACCGAGTGCGATTCATCCATTCGGTCGATTGAGGGTGCTGTAAACGTTGTGCCGTCAGCCATGGTGTGTGAAATCGATGACCCGTGGGCGTCGCTCATTGGGGCGATGCAAAGGGCGTGGAAAACAGGTGCAAACCCAACTAGGGTGGCAACTAATAGAAGTGCCGCCCAGCGCTTAACTGAAGAAGGCTGAACCATAATCGAATTCTAACTCGACAATCCGTGCATTCCCTGGGAGCCACATTCCGTTTAAATTCCGTTCAACGGACGGAAACGGACGGAAATGGGCATATCTGCAAAGGGTGGCTTGACTAATAAAATACTGGGGTACATTGCCACTCAGGCTCTACATAGAGGTATTGCAACATAACTACGGATCAGAAGGTTGGGGGTTCGAGTCCCTCCAAGCGCACAAAAAAATGCCCCCGCAAGGGGGCATTTTTGCGCTTGTCGGGACTTTCGGCCTATTGACTCGCTTGTTCGCGAGCCAATAACGGCCTCTCTCCGCGCGCACCAAATGAAAAGAGACCCAGAAATGGGTCTTATTCATTTATGTCCGCAGGATTTTCTCGAGGGGTCGACCCTTCGCCAACTCGTCGACCAGTTTGTCGAGATAACGAATTTTTTTCATCAGCGGGTCATCAATTTCTTCGATGCGCACACCGCAGATCACACCGGTGATCAGAGCCGCATTTTGATTGATTGCGGCTCGGTGAAAAAATTCTCTTAGGGTGACTTCTTCATGAATAAGCGTCTTGACCGATTCCGGTGAAAATCCGGTTAGCCATTCGATGACTCGATCAAGCTCGGCCACTGTGCGACCTTTGCGTTCAACCTTGTTCACATAAAGCGGATAAATCCGAGCGAAGGTCATCGAGAAAATTTTGTGCACATCAACAATTTAGCGAGGTGAAGATTATTTCGCCGTTGAATCTAAATTTCTACAGCGCGCCAGCAATACCATGCGACCACACTGCGATACGGGCGAAACCTCTCGCCTTCATTGTTTAGGTCGGAGGGCGAAATTTGTTCTTGAAGGCCGTTCATTTTCTCCCACCCGCGGCGAACTCCTAGGTCTCCAGTTGGCCAGATATCCAGGCGCCCGAGTTGGTGCATCATAAACATGTCAACCGTCCAAGCTCCAATTCCCCAAAGTTGGGTTAACTTAGTCGCGATTTCGGTGTCGTCATCCAGATCTTGCAGGGTCTCGAAATTCACTTTTTCAGACAAGGCGGCCTCAGCTAAACCCTTGATGGTTTTGGTTTTAGACCCCGATAAGCCGCAGGCTCGCATGATGTCAACCTCAATCGAGGCCACAGATTCTGGGGTCATTTTTGAATTTGCCGCTTCGAATAGGCGGCCATAGATTGTGTCGGCCGCCTTGATTGAGAGCTGCTGTGAGACAACTGATTCAACCAGCGCCTCGAAGTTTGAAACCTTGTTTTTCGACTGCGCAAGAGTGCAAAGCGGGCTATTCGCTATCACCTTTGCAAGGCGCTCGTCTTGCTCAGCAAGGCTTTGTGCGATTTCGAGCATTTCAATAGGTTTTCTCGACATTCGATAAATCTATATCGCAAAACAAAATGCCCCAAGCCATAAGACCCGGGGCATTTTGTAAGCGAAATTAGTAGACGACTGTCACGGCGACTCTGCGCAGTTTGCCGCTGTTGATGGTTGTCGTTTTTCCGATCACTTTGGCTGTTTTTGCATTGACTAGCTTTGCGTCGAGATAACCGCAAACGGCGGTTGCGCGTCGGCGAGCAAGATCGCTGTCAACCCTCAAGACGGTTGGCCCCATGGTGTTGCCAACGCAAGATATCGATTCAGCCACCGGCACTTGCTTCAAAAGTGCTTCAAGACTGCGTTTGGCTGACTGTGTCAAAACTGACGAGCCACCCGCAAAGCCAGTAATGACGACTGATTTGGTTCGCTTCGGTTTCGGGGCAGGTTGAGCGACCACGACGGGCGCAGGCTCAACAGGCTTTGGCTCAACTGTCGGCGTTGGCGTCGGAGTAGGCGCCGGTGACGAAGAGCCACCACTGCTGGCTGGAGGTGCCGGAACAGCTGCAGAACCAGTCACAGTTCCTGTCTGATAGACACCGCTCAACAGCGTGCGCTGGCTGATCGTTGCCGACTGCCCAGCCGTTAGCCCGGTGACTGCAAGCGATCGAACCCTGCCGCTGGTTCCTAGAATCGCCACAGTTCCAGCCGAAATCGTCGGCGGCTCCCAGGCGATGTTCGCGTCATAGTTTGTGATGTTGACGGTGTATCCATCGGCGGTTGAAACCGGAACGCTGAATTGTGCGGTTGGCGGCACGTTTGCCGCGGTGATGACCGGGTCTTCGGTGAAGCGCAGTACAAGCTCACCAGCTCGCACCGCAGTGCCAACTTCGCGAGCGTTGTCACCAATGATTTGCCATGCTGTAGCGCCAGCTTGAATAGTCGGGTTCATAAGTGTCAAAACCACTGGCACTGCGGCGTCAGCCACAATCTTTGGCGTGTTAACGTCGTCACCCTTTGACCAAGTCACAGCGAGGTTGACGAAATAATCGCGAGCACTGTTGATGCGTGACTTCGCCAATTGGTCGTCAACCAATCGCCAAAAGACAACCTCGGTGCCTGCGGCAAAGGCACCGGCAGGAATCTGAATTCGCACCGAGTTGTCGGTACCGGCAGCAACGGTCAGGTCGATGCTTTCGCCATCAACAATGTTCCAAGTCAGCACCTTAGATCGGCTGCCAGGAGTCACGCCGAGCAATGAGTTCTGCACCCACTGCGCGGTCAATGTCGGGTTGGTCGCCCCGACCGTATACGTATCACCCGGCGAATAAGCGGTGTTGCCGTCTTTCCATCCGGTGAAAGTGAAGTTAGTTCTGGTTGGGCCGGCTGCCACTGTGAAAGTTGACCCGGCAACCAGAGTGTCACCAGCTGGCAGATTTTGAACCGGCGCCAATGTGCCTGATTCATAAGTCAGCGTGCGAGTTGAGACGATGCCCGGCTTGACCACAATCGGCAGTGAGATTTGACCAGCACCAAATGGGTTGATTGCCCTCAATCGCACCGAATATGTCGAGCCGTCGGTCAATCCACTGATTGTGATTGGTGAAGTAGTTGATGCAGGGCTGCGAGTGACCCAGGTGGCTCCGTCATCGGTTGAATAGGCGTAGTTAGTCACTGCCATTCCGCCGTCGTTTTCAGGCGGGCTGAAGTTGATTGAAACCTGCCCAGTTCCGGCGCTATAGCTTTGGTTCGCTGGTCGTGATGGCGTTCCGGTTGGCACCACAGATCGACCGTATGAAGAGGCAGAGCCGGCAGAGTTGTTTGCCGTCACTCGCAGTGTATAGGCCGTTCCATTAGTCAGACCGGTTACGGTCGAGGTTCTAGCTGTTCCTGGAACTGTGCCGAAAACTTTGAAGGTTGAATCAGGCTGGCTCGACTCTTTGAATTCAACTAGATAGTTGTCAACTGCGCCTCCCGCCTGAGGGTCTTTCCAGGTGACAGTCACCTGGCGATCGCCCGGCGAAACCGGAAGGTTTGCATTGCTTAGCGGGTAGCGAAATAGCGCGGCCGACGCATCCGGAAAGTTCCAGGCTCCGTTTGGAATTGCAGGATTGAATCTGCTGCCGCTGCATGACACCGAGCATGAATTCTTGATAATGATTCTGCTTGGATGATCATTGCGAAGCGCGGGTGCCCAAGTTAGGTTTTGGCTCGCGGTTCTCATGTCGGCGAGGGTTGCATCAAACCAACCTCCGGCAATTGCACCTGCAGAAGATTGAAAACCGGTCAAGTATTTGTGAATTAGCAGATAGCCATATTGCAGAACGTCACGCGAGTCTGCGATGCGGCGCCCTACTGCAACCTCCGCACCCGGATAATCCAAAAGTGGAATTCCGTTGAGAACGCCATTCCAGTCTTCTTCGCCGCCACCCTCGGTGCCTCCGTTGTCTTGGTAATAGGTTGAGTTTCCACCCATGGGCACGATATAGATGTAGGTCTCGCCGCTCTCGGGGTAGACATCTAGGGTCTGGATGTTGTTGACCTGATCTGGCCAGCTCACCATGTTCTGATAAAAGAGTCGAGTTATTTCGGTGTCATTGCCCATAAAGACAGCGAAGTCGTTATCGGCCAGAGCTTTGAGCTGCACCTGATTGAATACCGGACCAGCTGGCGGAGTCGGTGCAACTGCCAATGCGGCTCCGGGAACCAGAACTCCCGTCACAGCTAGAACTGCTGACAAAAACAGGGCTTTAAGTTTCATTCTGAACACCTATCAAGCGAAGAATCTTCGGTTTTCCGAATGGTAGGCATATGTTCGAAAATCTAGAATATTTATATACAAATGTTCGGACAGGCGAACATACAAATGTTTATCCGGACATTAAGTCCGTTGGCCGGGCATTGGTGCGCGCGTGCGGCTATGGGCGTGCTTGGGGTTGGCCGTGTATTTCCGGTGGCTACTTGAGCTTCAAAAGAGCGGTGAGATTCGTGCGGCTCTGATCTGAAGAAATTGACCATCTGCCATCAAACTGGGCAACCCAGTTGTCGACAATCGCGAAGCCCGCACCGGCAACGGGTGACTTCGACACTGGTTCACCATTATTGGAAACCAAAATCTCAACGGTGCCAACCCGCTCGTGAATCTCGATTCTCACCTGGTCGGCTTTGCCGTGTTTGGCCGAGTTCAAAAGCGCCTGTTCGACGATTCGATAGCACGCAAGTTTTGCCGTTTGAGACAGTTTTCCTTGTTCATCGATTTTTAGCTCGATCTTCATCACCGACGAATAAGGTGCTGCCAGGTCTTCGAGCGCAGGCTTTATCGAAATGCCGCTTAGTTCTGGTGCAAGTTGCTTTGAAACACTGCGGATATCAAATTGCCGAATGCGCTCGATTTCATCGATGTATGCCTGGGCTACTGAACGATTTTGGTCACCGAGCTTCTCTGTGAAACGCTGCATCTGCATTCCGAGCAACACCAAATCTGACTGAAGACGATCGTGCAAAAAGTCCGCAATTTGGCGACGCACATCTTCTTGAGCTGAAATCAGTTTTCCGCGCTGAATCTCAAGTGAGGCGCGAGCAAGCTCAGCCGCCTTGGCTTGCTCGGCAAGCTTCAGGCTAGAAACACCGAGGCTGATGTGCACGGTCAAATACAAAATTGATGTTGCGATAAAAATGCGCACGAACGAGTTTGAATCTCGCCAATACTCTGGCGAATAGTCATTCAGTGATAACAGTCGAGCGAATCCCATGCTGACGCCAAATAGCACGGCGCCCAACCAATAAATGACTGAGCTCCATCGAGGTTTTAGCGCCGACAGCTTTCGCACACTAAAGAGAACGGCTAATCCGAAAATTATTCCGTATGCCAATGCTGGCATCGTTGCGTAAATTTCTAGAGGCGTTGGCCGCCTGCCGATTGCACGAGCGGTAGCGATGACAATCGCAAAATTCACGAGAACTTGAAACAAAGTCAGAACCACAACCAGTGGCCATGGTCGAATGGGCCAGGTCGTGACGACTAATTTCAGCGACGACGCAAATTTTCTCACTAGTTCAATCCACGAGTTTCACGCAAGAATCTGAGCACGGCGGCGGTTCTCAAATCTGTGCCTGGCTTTGGGTTCGGAATCAGAACTTTGTAGCACTTGGACAGTTCTTGGCGAACAGTCACCGGAGCCAGTTTTAATTGCTTGGCGATCTCGGTTGCATCTAACCCAGTCGCGGCCATGCTGATAACTTGGCGCTGCTTTGGCGAAAGGCCTGAAGATAGATTGTCGCTCTCAAGCGCCTCGATTTGCGAGTTAGAGTCAGCAACAGTTAGGCCCTTTGCGGTCGCATTCAGAACATCTACTAAGTGCTCAATAGATAGGGTCGCTGATTTTTGAATTGCTGCCCAGCCATAGTCAAATTGCCCCGGCAAATTCGCCAAATAGTTTTTGCTGATGTTTTGCGAAAGCAAAACTACGCCTAGGTGCTCGTTTTTTTCTCTCAGACTGAGAGCCAATTCAACCCCGCCGAGTGAATTTGGGCCAAGCGATATGTCGACCAGGGCAACATCAAAAGACTGAAGAGAAGCCAACTCAAAAGCACTGTTTGAATCTTTGGCTTTCGCTAGTGTGGCGATCGACGGATGAACCGATAGTGAGTTTCCGAGAAGTCCTAGGAGCGCCTCGTCATTTTCAACGTATAAAACTCGCAAACCTCGAGCCATCGCAGCCTCCTCTAACTAGAAGATAGCAGGGTGTCGCATTTCGAAAAATGTTGTCGAACACTTGTTATTGCAGGCTCATCAAAGGCTGGTCGCGGTATGCAAAACAAAATGCCCCAAGCCTTGAGGCCAGGGGCATTTTGCCAACCAAGTTTTAGTAGGTCGCGAGCTCTTCAACCGAGGTGAATCGACGCACGCCGTCTGCTGAGGTTGCCTCAACAACAAAGCTTGGCTCACCGACGGTGGTCTTGAACTCGAGTGACAAACGGTCAGAACCGTGGTTCCACTCGAGACGCATGGTCTCGTGGTCAACAACATTCCAGCTGAACTCACCGTTGAAGGCCGGGTGCTTGCGCACACGGGCCAGCGCGATGATCGCCTGAGTTACCGGCTGCTGCAATGCCTCTTCAATCTCGGCAGGGGTGTAGTTGTGGCGGTTGGTGTCGCGGCCCTGACCCGAGCGGGCAAACAGCTCGCGGTCATCCATGCCGTTGAATAGACCGACATAGTAAACCTGTGGCTCACCTGGCAAGAAGAATTGAACCGCACGCATGATGACATAGCCGGTGTCGTTCTTAACGATGTTTGGCAGGGTCGCGTTGATCTGGTGAGGCAGGGTGAACCACAGAT
>CALDKR010000223.1 GCA_937898095.1 uncultured Rhodoluna sp. | reverse complement strand
TCGCCGGGGTGCGGTGGTGGGTGCGGCTGCGCGGAGTGCTCGCCGTCTGCACCAGCCGGTAGAGGTGGTCGCGCTCTGCCTCGTCGAGCTGCAGCGCGTGCACGAGCCCGTCGAGCACCCCGTCGACCAGTGCGAGGTTGATGCCGCAGACCAGCTCGGTGTGGTCGGCGAAGTGCCCGTCGAGCCACTCCGCGAATAACCGATGGCATTTTGCGTCTGGATGAATTTGGAACCGTGACCTTCGCGAGCCCCAATGCGTTTTCTGCGTTTGCACGCATGGGAGTGAGGGGCGAACTCGAAGGAAATTCTCTAGCCAGGGCGATTCTGCCGCTGTTGTCTAAGACATCTTCGATTGACGAGGGTTTATCACTCGTTTTGACCGGTCGCGCCCCATGGCGAACCGATTTAGAAACTCTCAAGGTCACCCTGTCTGCGAGGGCTATTCCGGTGCGCAAATCAGGCAAGCGCGTTGGGGCAATCATCCTGGTTCGAAATGTGACCGACGCCCGCAAGCAAGAGCGCGAACTAATCACCAAAGACGCCACCATTCGCGAGGTTCACCACCGAGTGAAGAACAATCTTCAAACGGTTGCCAGCCTGCTGAGAATTCAGGCCAGACGAAGTCAAAGTCAAGACGCCAAAGAGTCGCTAGAGCAGGCAATGCGCCGTGTTTCTGCTATCGCATTGGTGCACGACACTCTCTCTGAGGGGCTCAATCAAGAGGTCAACTTTGACGAGGTCTTTGACCGCGTCATGATGCTGACCAGCGAGGTTGCGGCAAGCCACAACACCACAGTAAAGACACTCATAGATGGCCGCTTTGGCCAACTCAAACCCGAGGTCGCTACGCCTCTAGCGGTTGCACTTACTGAATTGGTGACCAACGCCGTCGAACACGGATTAGCCAGCCGAAGCGGAGTGGTTCACGTGAGTGCTGACCGCAAATTGCGCAAACTACTCATCACGGTTTCAGACAATGGCGTGGGCTTGGGTGAGGCCGGAGTGGGCCCAGGCTTGGGTACTCAAATTATTAGAACCCTAATTGAGGGCGAGTTGCGCGGCAGCATCCACTGGTTCTCGCCTAAAGAAGGCGGCGCTCGAGTCTCGATTGAGATTCCGCTTTAGAAAAGTGCGGTTTTGGTCGTTAACTTCAACAATTGGTGCGCAGCAAATGCCCAAGATGCGAAAGACCCGCCACAAAAGTGACGGGTCTTTTCAAAAATCTATTTAGCCAGCGCGGCGAGCACGAGCATATTTGCGCTTTAGCGACTTGCGCTCATCTTCGCTCAAACCGCCCCAAACGCCAGTGTCTTGGTTCTCTTTGATTGCATATTCAAGGCAGCTGGTTGAAACAGCACATTCGCGGCAAACAGCTTTTGCCTGATCAATTTGGTCTACAGCGGGTCCTGTGTTGCCAACCGGAAAGAAGAGTTCTGGGTCTTCGTTGAGGCAACGAGCTTGGTTCAGCCACTGCATATCCATATGTTGCTGTATTCCTTTGTATCGGACCCCGCGCACACAATTCTCGCTTGCGAGAGCTAATTTGCTGGGGTTATCTTGGGCGGCGCCTAAGCGCTCTGCACCTTGTCTTACCTGAGAAAATGGTTTCACATCAACGCGGGTTTGGCAAGACCCAAATTTATAGTCAGGATTCAAAATGACCGACAAAAACAAGCCGCAGCCAAAGGCTCTCACTGCGATTATTGCGGTTATTTCTCTTGAGGCGCTAGTGGTTCTGGGCCTAGCGGCAATTCTGTTGGTTGAGATTTTGGCCGGCGCCAGTCGCAGTTTTAATACCGCAATTGCATTATTTGCAATGGTTGCAGCAGCCGGTGCATTCGTGGCCTTCATTGCCGTTTCGCTGACCCGAGGCAAGCGTTGGGCTCGCAGCGCGGCACTGTTTTGGCAATTGGTTCAGTTATCAGTTGCAACCGGCAGTTTCACCGGTCAATTTGGCAACTGGATAATTGGCACAGCGCTGATTGCGCCATCGATGGTGGTGGCAATTCTGATTTTCAGAAAAGAAGTTGTCGCCGCCACAATGGAGCAAGTGGATCGCGACTAGCTATTCGGCGAGGCCAAGCTCTCTCTTGATCTTTGCAACGTGGCCAGTGGCTTTTACGTTGTAGAGCGCGAGGGTGATTTTGCCTTTTTCGTCGATGGCAAAAGTTGAGCGCAGCACGCCGGTGTATTCGCGACCGTAAAGTTTTTTCACACCGTAGGCG
>CALDKR010000222.1 GCA_937898095.1 uncultured Rhodoluna sp. | reverse complement strand
CTTCCGGCCGCGTGGTGAACCTCAAAGAAGCCACGAACCTCGTCCATGACGTCATCGAAGCGGCGTGACTTGTAGCCGTTCTTAGTGGTGATGCCGTTTCCGTGCATTGGGTCTGTGATCCAAAGCGGGTTAGCATCCGAATCGCGAACTGCCTCAACCAACTTAGGCAGCTCTTCGCGAATCTTGCCGGCACCCATACGAGTGATAAAAGTCAAACGACCAGGCTCGCGATTAGGGTCTAGCCTCTCGATTAGGCGAATCACGTCTTCAACCTGCGTGGTTGGGCCCAGTTTTACGCCAATTGGGTTGCGCACGCGCGAAAGATAATCAACGTGAGCGTGATCGAGCTGGCGAGTGCGCTCACCGATCCACATAAAGTGCCCCGAGGTCATGTATGGATTGCCAGTGCGTGAGTCAATGCGAGTCAGTGGGCGCTCGTAGTCAAAAAGCAAAGCCTCGTGACTGACATAGAACTCTGTGGTGCGAAGCTCATTGAAGTCTGCGCCGCAAGCGGCCATGAATTTAATTGCACGGTCAATTTCAGTTGCCAAATTTAGGTAGCGAGAGTTCGCTGGGTTATCAGCAAAGCCTCGGTTCCATTCGTGAACTGAACGAAGATCTGCAAAACCACCCTGAGTGAATGCGCGAATTAGGTTCAGGGTCGAGGCTGAAGTGTTGTAGGCCTCAAGCATGCGCTTCGGGTCTGGAGTGCGTGCCTCAGGTGTGAATTCGTATCCATTGATAATGTCACCGCGGAAAGCCGGAAGGGTCACGCCTTCGCGAGTTTCGGTGTCTGATGATCGTGGCTTAGCAAACTGACCGGCCATTCGACCCATTTTGATAACTGGCATCGATGCACCATAAGTTAGAACTACAGCCATCTGAAGCAGTGTCTTAACTCGGTTGCGAATGCGGTCAGCGGTTGCATCAGCGAAAGTCTCAGCGCAGTCGCCACCCTGAAGCAAAAATGCCTTGCCCTGGGCTGCTTGAGCCAGACGGTCTCTGAGAATGTCCACTTCACCGGCAAAAACTAGTGGTGGGCGTTTAGCGAGATTTTCTCGAACATCAGCAACGGCTGCAGCGTCAGGCCAGGTTGGCTGCTGAACGGCAGGCAAATCACGATAGCTGTCTAGGCCTTTGATCACTGCCGGATCTGCCAATACAACTGGTTCGTTCATAATTGCTACTTTCTTTAGACCGTTCAATTCTGGCCTATTTTTACTAGCGAGCTAAACGCGCCCGCTTCTCTTTGACTGACGAGGCATAGAGGTCGACGTATTCTTGCCCACTGAGCTTCTGAAGTTCATACATGATTTCGTCCGTAACAGCACGCAGCACAACTCGATCACCCTCCATGCCGTCGAACCTAGAAAAATCTAGTGGCTCACCTGCAATGATTCCGATTCGCCTAATGCGCGGCATAGCCTGGCCAATAGGTTGAACCTTCTCGGTGTCAATCATTGCAACCGGAATGACCGGCACTTTTGCCTCAAGAACCATGCGAGCGATTCCGGTTCGTCCGCGATAAAGCTTTCCGTCAGGGCTTCGAGTGCCCTCTGGATAAATGCCCAGCAACTGACCCTGCTCTAGAACCCCAAGGCCGGTGTTCAGCGAAGCTTCAGACGCTTTGCCGCCGGAGCGGTCAATTGGCAACTGGCCGGTTGACTTGAAAAACCAGCGGGTCAAGGCCCCTTTTATGCCGCGACCAGTGAAATATTCACTCTTGGCTAGAAACACCACAGGGCGACGAGTCTGCAGGGGCAAGAAAATAGAGTCAGAAAACGAGAGGTGGTTGCTCGCCAAAATTGCCGCACCGGTTGATGGAATGTTTTCCATTCCACGAGTCCAAGGGCGAAACAAAACTCGCAATAGCGGGCCAAGCAGCAGATTTTTCAGGATGAAATAAGCCACGATGCCTCCGATTCTGCGATTGTCACCAAATAACGACTGAAGTCCTTATTTTAGTGTTGCTTCAATGCGACCCTAATTAGATCGGCTGCACCAACCACACCGGCGTCATTGATGAATTCTGCTGTGGTGATTTTCAGCTCTGGCCTATATCCTCGGGCTGGCAACTGCTCAAGATACGCTTCGCGAATCGGGTCAATGAGCAAGTCTCCGGCAGCGCTCACTCCCCCGCCGATTACGACGATTTCTGGGTCTAACACGGCAGTTAGCGAAGATACAGCGCTGCCCAGCCATGATCCGACTTCACGCAACAACTCGAGGGCGCCCAAGTCGCCCTCAACAATCGCCTGATAAACCTGCTCGCCTTTGAGCTTTCCGTTTTCGGCCTCTAGTTCAGCAAGGCGCTTGCCCTTTGGGTCACCAGAACGAGCCAAGCGCTTGGCGTTCTTTAACAGTGCGGTGCCTGATGCATAGCTTTCAAGGCACCCTCTCGATCCACAACCGCAAAGCTGGCCATCTGGAACCATGCGAATGTGACCAAGTTCGCCGGCAATGCCAAACCCACCACGAAGCATTTTTGAATCAGCAATAACGGCGCCGCCGACTCCCGTGCCGATGGTCAACATAATCATGTGCCGATAACCGCGACCGGCGCCAAAGCGATATTCGGCCCAGGCTGCCGCATTAGCGTCATTCTCAATAATTATCGGAAGGTTTATGTGCGCCTGCAGTTTGGCCTTGAACGGCTCGTTGCGCCAGCTTAGGTTTGGTGCATAAATAATTTCAGATTGATTTGCATCAATAAATCCAGCCGCCGCCACACCAACGCCAACTATTGATTGATTGGCACTGAGGCTATTCACTAGGCCGACTACGGCATCAACGATGGCATCGGGGTCGGTGGCAGGAGTCGGCACTTTCAGTTCAGCCACAATGTTTCCAGCCTCGTCAACCAAAGCGCCGGCAATTTTAGTGCCGCCGATATCAATGCCAATTGCAAGCATGTTGAATTCCTCGAAAATAAGTGGCCAGACTGAGCCTCGATGTGTTTTGAAAAGTTTAGCTTTATCCGGGATTCAATCGGCAAGACGCAGCCGTCAATTGCCTTTCGTTGGTTCATAAATCAGTAGAGTTATCGCTAACTATCGCAACCAGTGCAAAGGGATCAACGTTGAAAACCTATGATATTGCGCCACTGATCGTGTCAGATGAGTCTGAGAACATCACAGACCTGCTGGAGAACCGCCTTGCCAAGTCTCCGAAATTGCCATTATTTTCGAAACAAACTCAAAATGGCCAGTGGTCAGACGTATCAGCAGAAGATTTTCAATCAGAGGTCTGCCAAATCGCCAAAGGACTAATTGCATCGGGCATTCAGCCAGGTCAAGCAGTTGCCATCATGAGCCGCACTCGCTATGAGTGGGCTTTGGTTGATTTTGCGATCTGGTATGCCGGCGCGGTTTCAGTACCCATTTATGAAACCTCTTCGGCTAGTCAAATGGAATGGATCTTAGCTGACTCAGACTCGGTTGCCTTGTTTGTCGAGAATGACGACCATGCGCAGCGATTCGCTCAGGTGCAAGCAAACGCCCCAATGGTTCGTCAGCTCTGGCGATTCGATGATGATTCAATCGTTCGCCTAAAACGAATCGGGAAAGAGGTTTCTGCTGAAACTCTCGAAATGCGCCGCAAATCTGCGAAGCTTGGCGACCTTGCCACCATCATCTATACATCAGGCACAACAGGGCGACCAAAAGGCTGCGAGCTCACTCACCGAGGGTTTGTTGAGCTGAGCAAAAATGCAGCACTAGAGCTGCCCCAGGTGCTAATTGAAGGCCACAGCACATTGCTGTTTTTGCCACTCGCGCACGTTTTTGCGAGATTCATTAGCGTGCTATGCGTGCATTCTGGCATCAAAGTTGGCCATCAACCAGACACTAAAAATGTTGGCCCAGCCATGGTTTCTTTCCGCCCGCACTTCTTGCTCGCGGTTCCTCGCGTGCTCGAAAAGGTTTATAACTCGGCCGAGCAAAAAGCCGAAGCGGCCGGAAAAGGCAAAATTTTCCGTAAAGCCGCTTACACTGCCATCGCGTATAGCAAAGCTCTCGACACCGCTAGTGGCCCATCGCTGGGCCTCAAAATTCAGCACGCAATATTCGATGTTTTGGTTTACAAAAAACTGCGTTCGGCAATGGGTGGGCGTGTGGAGTTCGTGGTCTCGGGTGGCGCACCACTCGGCACTCGCCTCGGGCACTTTTA
This sequence comes from uncultured Rhodoluna sp., assembly GCA_937898095.1. Taxonomy (GTDB): domain Bacteria; phylum Actinomycetota; class Actinomycetes; order Actinomycetales; family Microbacteriaceae; genus Rhodoluna. The sequence continues at coordinate 1,392 of CALDKR010000222.1, read as the reverse complement.
TCGAGCGATGGGTTTGATTGTTCTTGAGGGCTACGGCCTGACTGAAACCACTGCGCCAGCCATGATTACCAGACCAAATAATGTTCGAATCGGAAAAGTTGGTCAGGTTCTGCCAGGAACTGGAATAAAAATTGCCGATGACAACGAAATTCTTCTTCGTGGCAACAACATCCTTCGCGGCTACTGGAGAAATCCGACTGCTACCGCCGACGCATTCGATGGCGAGTGGTTCAAAACCGGCGACATCGGAGAACTTGATGAGGCTGGATATCTCAGCATCACCGGTCGCAAGAAAGAAATTTTGGTTACCGCCGGTGGCAAAAACGTTGCACCGACACAGCTTGAAGACCCTCTTCGTGCAAATCCTGTCATTGGCCAGGCAGTCTTGCTGGGCGACCAGAAGCCATACATTGCAGTTTTGATTTCGCTAGATGCCGAAATGTTGCCAATCTGGCTTGCAAACCAAGGAATCGACAAAAACATCTCTCTAGCTGAGGCAGCAAAACTGCCAGTGATTAGAGCCGAGGTTCAAAAGGCGATTGATCGCGTGAACAAATCAGTTTCGAAGGCTGAATCGATTCGTAATTTTGTGATTATTGACCAGGAGCTGACTGAAGAGTCGGGCCACCTCACGCCTTCGCTCAAAATCAAGCGCGCCCAGGTCATGACCGATTTTGCCGATGAAATTGAATCGCTATACGCGACCAAACCAAGCTTCATCGCGGATTGAGCGCATAGCTATCTTCCGCTGCTCTGATTCAAGGCGATCGATGTACACCTTGCCATCAAGGTGATCGCATTCATGCTGCAGCATTTGAGCCATTAGGCCGGTTCCCTCTAAGACTATTTCATTGCCATCGAGGTCAATTCCGACAACCTTGGCGTATGTAAATCTTGGCGTGGGGTGCCACTGATTAGGGACCGACAGGCAGCCCTCATCAACGAGTGATTTTTCGCCACTGGCTTCAACTAGAACCGGATTAATCACGTATCCGAGCTTGCCATTCACGAAGTAGCTAAATGCCCTCAGATCCACGCCGATTTGCGGAGCAGCAACACCGGCTCGCCCAGGCACCTGTGTTGTATCCAGCAAATCTTGAACTAAAGCTCGGATGCGGCCGTCAATTTCGACAATTTTCGCGCAGGAGGTGCGCAAAACCGGATCACCGTAAAAACGGATTTCTCTAACGGTCATATCGACTACTTACAGAGGGTTGTTAAGCCCATCAACCACTAGCGCAGCTAGTTCACGTGCAGCTTCTTGGGTGCCGCGACGAAGGTCTTTGAACTTAATTACCGAACCGGCAGCAAGGGCTGGATCATAAGGAATTCTCACAACGTGTCGCACACGAGTCTTGAAGTGCTGTTCAATCTCATCTAGCTTGACCAGGT
>CALDKR010000221.1 GCA_937898095.1 uncultured Rhodoluna sp. | reverse complement strand
CAACCGATGCCGGCTTGTATGTTCGCCTGTGCCAGGGAACCCCAGCTGACGCGATGAAGGGTCGCCAGCGAACTGCTTTGGTCAGGGCGCATGGGTCAGCACGTTTGCTGCATCAAAGGCTCAGGGCGCAGCCGATGCAACCCAGCCGATTAAGCTGGCGGTCAAGGCCCAGTTCGCCTCAGGTGCAAACAATGTTGACTGCCTCACTCAGGCCTGCTTGATTCACATTCGTCGCGACCACATGGCTCCAACCGACTTCTCACTTGACCGCGTGATTCCGGTGACTTTCGTTGCCGAAGCTGCGCCAGCTCCGGTTGCAAAGAAGCCGATGACCAAGGCTCAGATGAAGGCAGCTATTGCCAAGAAGAAGGCTGCTCTAGCTGCAGCAAAGGCAAAGAAGAAGGCTGCTAAGAACTAGCAGACAAACTGCTTGCCGAACTTGTTAGTCCGGCGATTGTGAATTGCTCGAGGGCAGCGGCTTCTCTAACGAACTCGCTGCCTTCGTCAATTCGCTTCGCTGCCGCAGCCACGGTGGCATAAATCAAGTGGCACGTTGCCGTCACATCGGCAACACCGATTTCACTAACCGGGCTAGTTAGAGCAAACATAAAGTGCCCGTGCATCGCCTTCAACATTCCTCGTTTGTCTTCGGGCAGTGAGTCAATTGAAATCTGGCGAATGATTCGGTGATCGGCACTGGCCAAATGAGCGAGGCTGTAGTGAATCCAGATTCTGATTCGTTCCATCGGGTCTTTAATGCCTGAGATGTGTTCGTCGATGGCATTGCTTAGATCGGCCATTTCGTTGATGACCAACTCAGCCAAGACATCTTCTTTTGACGCGAAGTATTGATAGATAGCCGGGCGACTTAGGCCGGTTGCGGCTGCCAGCGCCGACATTGAAACGGCATCGATCCCGTGGTCAGCAATTAACTGCTGAGCTGCCCGCAAGATATCTAAATCACGCAACTTCTGAAGTGAGCCTTTCAACTAACTCGGCATATTTCGCGGCAGTCTGCTCGACGATTTCTGCAGGGATAACCGGCGGAACACCGGTTTGATTCCAGTTGTCGGCCAACCAGTTGCGAACAATCTGCTTGTCGAAGCTTTCTTTGCGCTCGCCGCGCTCCCATGATGAGCGCGCCCAGAATCGCGATGAGTCAGGAGTCAAGACTTCGTCGCCCAAAACAATTTCACCGGTGGCTGGGTCGATACCAAACTCAAATTTGGTGTCAGCCAAAATCAATCCGGCCTTCTCGGCGAGCTCACTGGCTTGCTTGAAAATCTTGATGCTCAGGTCGCGCAGGGCGGCAGCATCGTCGGGGCCAATCAGCTCAACCACGCGCTCAAAAGTGATGTTTTCGTCGTGCTCGCCCATTGGCGCTTTATATGCCGGGGTGAAAATCGGCTCAGGCAACTTGCCGCCAAAGGTCAACCCCTCAGGCAATTTCACGCCGCAGATTTCACCGGTTTGCTGATATTCCTTCCAGCCTGATCCGCTGATATAACCGCGAACCACGCACTCGACCGGAAACATCTCTAGTTTTTTGGCAATGGTCGCTCGACCAGCAACCTCGGCCGGAATCTGAACCTCGTGGCTGGTGTGATTTGGCACATCGAGTCGGTCAAACCACCAGTTGGTCAGGGTGGTCAGGTGGCGGCCCTTGCCCGGAATCGCGGGTTCGAGCACGTGGTCGAATGCGCTGACTCGATCGCTGGCGACGACCAAAATCAGGTGGTGCAGGCTCGGGTCTTCTGCTTCGTAAAGGTCGCGAACCTTGCCGCTGTAAATGTGCTTCCAGCCGGGGATGCGCTGTGCGGCGCTCACTAGCCGACCACCTTTGCCGCGATGTCCTTACGGAAGTGCGAACCCTGCAGGTGAATCTTTTCGATGCCGGCGTATGCGTTGGCGCGCGCCGAGGCGAAGTCGGCTCCGGCCGCAACCACTGACAGAACGCGGCCGCCGGTTGCCATCAGGGTCTCTTCGCCATCCTTGTTTTCGGCCCAGGCGGTTGCCGCGTGGCAAACCTCGACCGACTCGTTCTCGACCGCACCGAGACCGTGAATCGGGCGGTTTGGTGCACTGGTGTCTGGGTAGCCTTCACTCGCGAGCACAACGGTGATCGCCACCTGCTCGCTGAACTTTGGCGCTGCTACATCGGCAAGCGCGCCGGTCGCGGCCTTGAACAGCAGGTCGCTGAGTGAGCTCTCGAGTCGGCGCAGAACAACTTGGGTCTCAGGGTCGCCAAATCGTGCGTTGAATTCGATGACGCGGATGCCCTTGGCGGTCAGGATGAGTCCGCAGTAGAGAAGCCCGGTGAACGGGGTGCCCTGCTTGGCCATCTGGTCAACCGTTGGCTGCGCGACGGTGCGCTGCACCTCTTCGACAAATCCCGCGGGCAGCCATGGCAGCGGAGAGTAGGCGCCCATGCCGCCGGTGTTCGGGCCTTCGTCGTTGTCGTAAGCGCGCTTGAAATCTTGTGCAGGGGTGAGCGCGAGCACGGTCTTGCCATCAGC
>CALDKR010000220.1 GCA_937898095.1 uncultured Rhodoluna sp. | reverse complement strand
AAGTGACTGGAGTTCAGACGTGTGCTCTTCCGATCTCGCGCGCACTCCGGTTGAGACATTCTTGACCACCGATTCGCTTTCTATTGGCACCGTGATGACCTCTTGAATTCGAGCCAACGCGCCCAGTGCGCTCTGCACTGATGAATAGGCGCCAAAGGCCTGGCCAAGTGGGCGCACCATCAAGAACAGCAACAGCACAAAAGTCACTAGGTTGGCCACAGTTGTCTGGCCAGCTGCGACTCTGAAGCCACCAACACCGAGCACCACGATGAATGCACCGTTCATAGCTATTCCGGCAATTGGTGCAATCGCAGCCGAGATTTTTGCAATTTTCACGCCTTGCTCATAGGCCTCGTGGGCATCGCGATAGATCGCCTGTGACTCACGCTCTTCGGCTCGGGCCGCCCGAATTGTGCGAATTGCCGAGAGAGCTCGCTCGACGGCAGCCGCCATAGCGCCCACGCGCTCTTGAGCCTTGGTGGTGGCTCGACGAATGTGTCGTGCGGTGAAAACTATTGATGAAATCGCAATGACAATCACTAGCAAAGTCAGCCCAAGCAGCACTGGGTCGAGAACTGCCATAACCACTATCGAACCGATAAAGACCAGTGCGCCGCCCACGCTGTCGACGAGACCCTGAGTCAGCACAGCCCGAAGCAAGGTTGTGTCTGAACCAACGCGTGAAACCAAATCGCCGGTGCGACGAAGGTCATATTCAGCGATTGGCAAACGCAGCAGGCGGGCAGCCAGGTGGCGACGAGCGCTGAGCACAACACCCTCGCCGGTTTTGACCAAAATGTAGTACTGCCAGCCGCTGGCAACTCCGGCCACAACGATCATCGCGACAAGCCCGAGGGCTAACCAGGTGGTGTCTTTGCCGCCCTGAACTGCTGAAATTACCTGGCCGGTTAGAACTGGCTGAGCAAGGCTGAACCCGGCGCCAAAAATTGAGAGCCCCACGGCAAGCAACAGGTTCTTTTTGTGCTCACGCAAATAGGGGAACAGCTGGCTAAATTTAGCTTTCGGTCCGTCGTCTTTTGGCCCGCGGCCGCGGCCGCCACGCATCATGCTCATAGGTGGTTCAACTGATTTCTTCTAGGTGGGGATTCCCGAAAATTGCCTCATTCAAAAGGTAATTAACCTCTTGAAGCGACAAGGCCTCGGTGTAGGCCGTGTTGACATAAAACTTTGAAAAATCGACTCGTTTGAGCGCCGCAAGAACCTCGGCGTCGCGAACTTTCAAAAACAATTTTGTGGTGTTGGGCTCTCGCTTAAATTCGGTCGCCACGGTGCCGCATCCGAAGCCAAATTGAGTCAGCGCAACGTCGGCATTGGCGGCATCGGTCTTGGTCACTAGGCCCATGTCGATGACGCGATAAATCGGCCGTTGCTCTGACCGCTTTTGCCACACTTGAAAGCAGGTCTTGAGGTTGTTTTTTTCGTGCAGCGGGCTGTCGGTTTCGTCGACATAGTCAATCTGCAGGTCTTGATCATGAATTAGGTGAAAGCGGCGATCGAGTCGATTAATGACTGACCATTTGCGCCAAGAGCGCGGCACGACGAATGCGATGAAATCACTAGCTTCGGCGGCGTGATTAAAAAACGGGATGCTTAGAGAGTTGTTGCGGCCAAACGGGGGATTCGAAACCGTGATGGCATTTTTTGCAGTGAGTTTGGTGCCGAGAAAGTCGGCACGCTTAACCGTCGGGTGCTTCGGCTCAATGTCGAATGCAAGAATTTTGGTTGCACCGAGCTGTGCAACAGCATTGATAAACGCGCCGGTTCCGCCGGCTGGCTCGATAAAGGTGTGGCTCGCAAAGTCACCGACATGTTGTTTGAGCGATTTTGATAGCTCAAGCGCAAGTGCGCTGGGAGTGTAGAACTGCTCTTTGCCGGTGACTCTGCGGTTGCCTAGTTTTGCTTTCAAGCTTTAGGCGTCGACGGTCATTCCAAGAACAACTGCGACCACCAAGTTGATGATGGTTAGCAAACCAATGGTCGGAACAACCCACTTAGGAGTCTGCTCTTTCTTTTGGTAGGTATACCCAATGAAGAAGATTCCGGTGATCATCAGGCCCTTGATTGAGACTGAAAGATTGTTGACTTGCTCGCCTGCCGGATAGAGCAGACCGACCATAACCAAACCGGTCACAAGCGCCAACCATGAACCGTGAAGAATGCCTGGGTTAACCTTGGCGCCGGTCTTGAAGTTTTTGGTTTCAGCTAGCACGCCACCAAGAATGGTCGCAAATGCAAGCAGGTGAAGAACGAGAAAAATACGGATGGTGAGTTCAATAGGTTCCATGTTGCGAGTCTAACTTTGAGCTGACCCGAAACCTGCAGTTTGACCTAAAAAACTAGCCCAGGTGAGCCATCATTACGGCAGCCTCAACAGCCTCGGCGCCTTTGTCTTCACGTGAATTTGGCAAGCCAGCGCGGTCAAGCGCCTGCTGCTCGGTGTTCACGGTGAGCAATCCGAACCCAATTGGCACCCCGTAGTCGAGCTGAACGCGGGTTAACCCCTCGGTTGCCGAGCTGCAGACATAGTCAAAGTGCGGGGTGTCGCCCTGAATCACAACACCGAGAGCAACCACGACATCAGCGCCAGCCTCAATCGCTTTTTGCGCGGCCAATGGCAGCTCAAAAGCACCCGGCACGCGCCAGATTTCATAGGTTTCGTTGCCCGCAGCTTTTAGTGCGCGCTCTGCACCAGCCAGCAGGCCATCGGTGATGTTAGTGTGCCAACTTGTGACCACAATGGCCACCTGAAGGTCACTCGCATCGATGTTTAGTTTTGGGGCGCCGGCACCGCTCATGCATTAGCTTTCGTGAGATCTGGAATGATGTGTCCCATTTTCTCACGCTTGGTCTCCAGATATCCCAGGTTCTCAGCAGCAGTTCCGACGATGATCGGCACATAGCTGTTAACAGGGATGCCTGCGGTCTGCAGGAACGAGCTCTTGGCCGGGTTGTTAGTCAACAAACGCACGCTGGTCACGCCTAGATCGCGCAAAATTGCCACAGCCGCGCCATATTCACGGTTCTCGCTTGGCAAGCCCAGTGCCTCATTTGCCTGAACGGTGTCTAGGCCACTCTCTTGCAGCGCATAGGCCTTTAGCTTGTTGAGCAGGCCGATGCCGCGACCCTCTTGACCGCGAAGATAAATCACGATGCCGCCGGTCGGGCTTGCAGAAATCTCGTCAAGTGCATAGTCAAGCTGCGGGCCACACTCACACTTGAGTGAGCCGAAAGCCTCACCGGTGATGCACTCTGAGTGCATGCGAACCAAGACATCGTCGCCGGTTGGATTTCCAGCAATCAGAGCCACGTGGTCGGCGCCGGTTTTGACATCGTAGTAACCGCGCATGCGAAGTGGACCGTGGCTGGTTGGAACATTGGCTTCAGCCTCAAAACGAATGCGATCAGCTGGCTTCTCTTTCAAGTCAAAGCCTGAATCTTTTAGTTCTTTTGCGATTTGCTCGATAGTAATCACTGGTAGCCCCTCTTCTAGACCTACCTGCTTCAACCCATCTAGTCGCATCATTGTTCCGTCTTTTGCAATCATTTCTCCGATTACGCCAACTGGATTTAATCCGGCAAGCTTCAAAAGATCGACGGTTGCTTCGGTGTGGCCTGGGCGAGCCAGCACGCCACCCGGGTTTGCTCGCAGCGGCAAAATGTGTCCCGGGCGAATCAAATCGGCCGGTTTGCTGTTCGGATCCGCCAGCACATTCAGGGTGCGCGCGCGGTCAGCAGCCGAGATTCCGGTGGTAACTCCTGAGCTGGCGTCAACCGAGACGGTGTATTGAGTGCGAAGTTTGTCTTGGTTGTCGCGCTGCATCAGCGGCAAATCAAGGCGGTTGGCCAATGTTTCTGGCATCGGGGCGCACAGATAGCCAGAGGTGTTTCTGACCATCCAGGCAATCCACTCTGGTGTGGCAAACTCAGCTGCCATGATGGCATCGCCTTCGTTTTCGCGGTTTTCGTCGTCAGCAACCAAAACTGGCTTGCCGGCGCGAAGCGCATCGATGGCTTCTTGAATTGTTGACAGGGTCACTTTAGGTCGCCTCGCTCTTGAAGCAGGCGCTCGATGTGCTTGGCCATGATGTCTGCTTCGATGTTGATTTTGTCGCCAGGTTTTTTGCTGCCCATGGTGGTGACTGCCAAGGTCTCAGGAATCAAGCTGAACCCGAGAACGTCTTTTTTGATCTCATTTACGGTCAACGAGATGCCGTCGATGGTGATTGAGCCCTTTAGAACCACATATTTCATGAGGTTTTTTGGCACCTGGATGCGCACCCAATCCCAGTTGTCACTCTTGGTGCGTTCAACAAATTTGCCCACGCCGTCGACATGACTTAACACAACGTGCCCGCCGAATCGAGTCTTGCCGAGCATTGCGCGCTCAAGGTTGACTGGGTCGCCTTCGGCAATGTCAGCCAGGCTAGTTAGCTTCAGAGTTTCTAGCATCACGTCGGCAGTGAAGGTTGACTTGGTGATTTCGATTGCGGTCAAGCAGGCACCGCTCACCGAGATTGAGTCTCCGCGCTTGAGGTCTTTGACAACCTTTTTGCCTTTGATGGTGAGGCGAATGGCGTCATCCAGTTTTTCAATCTTTTTGACTTTGCCTAGCTCTTCGATGATTCCGGTGAACATCATGCCTCCTTGTTGGTTGCTCTAATAAAGATGTCGTTGCCGAGATTTTTGGTCTCAAGCACCCTTAGGTGCTTTGCCTCGGCCATGGTTGCAACACCGATGTCGGCTAGTGCGGTTCGAGAACCACCCAACAGCATCGGCGCCAAATAGATGATGAATTCGTCGACCAAATCTTCAGCCACAAATTTGCTAGCCACACTCGGCCCCCCCTCAACCCACACGTGGCGAACGCCGCGGTCGAAGAGTGTATCGAGGGCATTGGTCAGCGATCTGGTTTTTAGCACGACGGTTTCGGCATCTTCGTTGAAAACCCGCAGGTCGGCTGGCAGATCGCGCTCGCCGACAATCACGCGCAGCGGTTGGTGCTCAAATAGAGTGCCGTCAGGTTTGCGAGCGGTCAGCTCTGGGTTGTCGGCCAGGGCGGTGCCGGTGCCAATCAGAATCGCGTCAACGTTAGCCCTGCGCTCATGTGACTCGGCACGGCTTTCTGGTCCGCTGATCCATTTAGAGGTTCCGTCATTTGCGGCAGCGCGACCATCAATCGAAGTCGCCCACTTGAGAGTCACGAATGGGCGCTGTTTGCGCATTGCGGTGAACCAAATGCGGTTCAAACCTTCTGATTCAGCAGCCAGCAAACCTGACGCCACCTCGATGCCTGCGGCGCGCAATGTCTCGGCACCTTTGGCTGACTCACGACCCGGGTCATCGGCAGCAAAAACCACACGCGAGATTCCGGCGGCGATTAGGGCCTGGCTGCACGGGCCGGTTTTGCCAGTGTGGTTGCAAGGCTCGAGGGTGACCACAGCTGTGAACCCCGATGGCAGTTTGCCTTCAGCGTCACGCAAATCGGCCAATTTGTTTAGGGCGTCAACCTCGGCGTGCGCTGTGCCCGCGCCGCGGTGCCAGCCTTCGGCAACCGCGTTGCCGGCGGCATCGAGAATGATTGCGCCGACTCGAGGGTTAGCCCCAAACGCTGGGCCCAAAGCTGCCATCTCGAGAGCTCTGCGCATAGCCGATTCGAGGCCAATTGCCCAAGCGGCAATAGCTTCGTATGGCTTGATTGAACTCATCGGCCTCGGCTCATTTCTGTTTGAGTTCAACGAGGCGGCGACGACAGAAAACAGGGGCAGTCGTGCGCAAAAGAGCATAACTGAACCCGTTCTTCTCCCATCCGGACTATAACCGTCGGTGCTGGAATTTCACCAGCTCAACCGCCGAGTCACTCAACCGCATTGCTGCAGTTTTGCTTGCTAACTAAATAGCCAACTCGTCGGGTCGCGGACTCTAACCGCCGGCTCAGATTTTCACTGACCCCGAAGAACTTTGTTGCAACTAAAGGTTATCGCTGCGCAGGAATAAACCCAATTCGGTCATAGACCATTCCCAGGGTTTTCTCGGCTTGCTCGTTTGCCTTGTCGGCACCCTTGGCCAGCAGGCGATCAAGCTCGGCAGGGTCACTCAGCAGTTCTTTGGCTCGATTGCGAATTGGCTCGATGTGCGCAACTACAACCTCGGCTAGCTCGCCCTTCAGAGCGCCATAGCCAGCACCTTCAAAGCGTGTCTCAAGTGAAGCAATGCTCTCGCCCGAAATGGCAGAGTGAATTCCAAGCAGGTTTGAAACACCGGGCTTGTTTTCGCGGTCAAATTTGATGATGCCGTCGGTGTCGGTGACTGCACTCTTGATCTTCTTCACAATCACTGATGTGTCATCCATGATGTTGACCAAGCCTTTAGGGTCGCCTGATTTCGACATTTTGGCTTCAGGGTTTTGCAGGTCATAAATCTTGGCAGTCTCTTTGAGAATCACGCCCTCTGGCATGACAAAGGTCTCACCAAAGCGTGAGTTGAATCGAGCAGCCAAATCGCGGGTCAACTCGATGTGCTGGCGCTGGTCTTCGCCAACCGGCACGGCCTTTGGTTGATAAAGCAAGATGTCAGCTGCCTGCAAAACCGGATAGGTGAACAAACCAACCGAAGCGGCTTCGGTGCCAGCCTTTTGGGTTTTGTCTTTGAACTGAGTCATGCGACCTGCCTCACCGAAGCCGGTTAGGGTCATCAAAACCCAAGCCAATTGCGCGTGAGCTGGCACGTGTGACTGAACAAAAAGTGCCGATTTGTTCTCATCGATGCCGGCGGCAAGATATTGCGCTGCGGTGACTCGAGTGTTCTGGCGCAGCTGAGCCGGATCCTGGGGGACCGTTATCGCGTGAAGGTCAACCACGCAATAGAACGCGTTGTAGTCATCTTGCATTTTGGTCCAGTTGACCAGGGCGCCCAGATAGTTGCCGAGGTGAAGTGAGCCAGCAGAGGGCTGCATTCCGCTGAGAAGATTTGGCTTAGTCATTGCACAATCCTATTTATCTGAAGTGGCCAAATTTTTGCGATGGCCTGTTTATTAGTGCTGAACGATTTATAAGTAGTCGACCGAAACCGGGGAGTGGTCGGTCCAGCGGGTGTCATAGCTTGGCGCGCGATGCACGGTGTAGTTCTTGGCGGTGGCCGCTAGTTCTGGGGTTGCCAGGTGATAGTCGATGCGCCAACCGGCATCGGTGTCGAAGGCCTGGCCGCGGAATGACCACCAGGTGTATGGACCGGCAACACCCGGGTGAGCAGCTCGACCAACGTCGATCCAGCCCTGGGCATTCATAAAGGTGTCGAAATAGGCACGCTCTTCAGGCAAGAATCCGGCATTCTTCAGATTGCCCTTCCAATTCTTGATGTCGAGTTCGGTGTGGCCAACGTTAAGATCGCCCACCACAACAGCCAGTTTGTGCTGGCCAATTAGCTCGGCCATGCGCTGCTGCATTGCCTCAAGAAATTTGTATTTTTCGACTTGCTTTGGGGTGTCAACTTCACCAGAGTGCACATAGGTGCTGATCACCGTGATGGTCTTGCCGTCAACCTCGAAGTCGGCTTCGAGCCAACGGCCAGCCGAGTCAAAATCATCCGGGCCCAAAGTGGTTCGGTGAGCGATTGCCGGCATCTTGCTCACAATTGCAACACCAGCGCGACCCTTTGCGCTCGCCGGATCATGCAAGATGTGCCACTGGCCACCGCCGGTCGGAGGGTTTTCGCCGAAAAGAGCCTCGAGGTCGGCATCGCTCGCCCGCACTTCTTGCAGTGCCAAAATGTCAGCATCAGAATTTGCCAGCCATTCGGCCATGCCTTTTCTAAAGGCAGCGCGCACGCCATTGACGTTGATGGTGACGATTTTTAGAGGCATGCGCCAAGTTTAAGCCAGCCTAGACTTGACCCATGGCTAGGCAAACATTGGTTGGCGCGGGTGTTGGCACCGGCGTTGCTTTTGGCACCGCCTTTGTCTTGAAATCGCGCCGCAGCAACCTCGATGCCATTACCACCCCAGATCAGCGCCTAACCGCATCGCAGGTTTTTGAAAAGCTCGAGGGCGTCGCAATGTCTTTCG
>CALDKR010000219.1 GCA_937898095.1 uncultured Rhodoluna sp. | reverse complement strand
CCACGAAACGATGAACTTGCCGACACCTTCAGTCTCAAGAAGCTCAGTCACGTCATCGTATGAAACACCTGCTGCTGCTACTGCAGCCATGACAGCCTCAGCATCCGCGTAGTGGTTCGTGATCGAGTTGGCAGGAACAACGCCGTGATCGAAAACGGCTTCCATGGTCTTCTCAGGCATGGTGTTAACCAACTGTGGTGCAACCAATTCGGTTACGTAGAGGGTGTCAAGTAGGTTTGGGTCCTTGACTCCGGTCGATGCCATAAGCGGACGCTGAACATTAGCTCCGGCGGCTGCTAGTGCAGACCAGCGTGCGTTGTCGAATTCCTGCTCGAAGACTTGGTAGGCAAGTCGAGCGTTGGCCAAGGCAGCCTTATTCTGCAATTCGGTGTTACCGGCAGCAGAAAGACGCTTGTTTATCTCAAGGTCAACTCGTGAGACGAAGAAAGAAGCCACTGAGTGAATCTTGGTGATGTCGTGACCGTTTGACTTTGCCTGTTCAATACCAGCAATGTAAGCAGCAATCACGTCACGGTAACGCTGAAGCGAGAAAATCAATGTGACGTTTACGCTAATTCCAGCGGCGATGGTTTCGGTGATTGCAGCTAGGCCGTTCTTGGTAGCTGGAATCTTGATCATCACGTTCTCGCGATTGACCTTGGCAAAGAGTTCCTTGGCTTGCTTTGCGGTGTCAGCGGCATCGTGGGCAAGACCTGGCTCAACCTCGATTGAGACACGTCCGTCAAAGCCTTTGGTGTCACGGTAAACACCAGCGAATATGTCGCAGGCTTCGGCAACGTCCTGGGTGGTGATCTCGAATACGGCCTTGGCTGCATCTGCGCCTTCAGCTGCAAGTGCAGCTACCTGGTCGCCGTAGCCTTCACCCTTTGAAAGAGCGCCAGCAAAGATGGTCGGGTTGGTGGTCACACCTGAAACCGAACGTGTTGTGATCAAGTCCTTCAATTGACCCGAACGAATACGAGTGCGTGAAAGGTCATCGAGCCAGATGCTGACTCCGTTTGCGGCTAGTTGAGCTAGTGGGTTTGACATTTGGTCTCCGTTTTTTAGATAAAAATTTGAACTTTAGAGGGCGGCGATTGATTCCTGGGCAGCTGCGACCACTGCCTCGGCGGTCATACCAAATTCGCGATAGAGCGTCTTTGCGTCGGCTGAAGCGCCAAAGTGCTCAATCGAAACGCTGCGGCCATTGGCGCCAACATACTTGTTCCACCCGAGTGAGAGACCAGCTTCAACCGAAACCTTGGCCTTCACTGAGGCTGGCAAAACCTGCTCACGATATTCAGCTGACTGCTCGTCGAACCACTCCAGGCACGGTGCTGAAACAACGCGGGTCGCAATTCCCTGGGCCTCTAGCTGAAGTCGAGCTGCAACCGCAATCTCAACCTCAGAACCGGTGGCAATCAGAATTACCTCTGGCTTTTGGTTGGCAGCTTCTAGAAGAACATATGCACCCTTTGCGGTGTTCTCAGCGCCTGCATAAACAGCACCGGTCTCATCAGCCTCGCCACGTGGATAAACCGCAAGGTTCTGGCGGCTAAGGGCCAAACCAGATGGCCCCTGACGACGCTCAAGCACGGTCTTCCAGGCATAAGCAGTCTCGTTGCCGTCTGCAGGGCGAACGATGTCTAGGTTCGGAATCGCGCGCAGGGTTGCTAGCTGCTCGATTGGCTGGTGGGTTGGGCCATCTTCACCAAGAGCAATTGAGTCGTGAGTCCAAACAAAGATCGAAGGAACACCCATCAGAGCGGCCAAACGCACAGCTGGGCGCATGTAGTCACTGAAGATCAAGAAGGTTCCACCGAATGCGCGGGTGTTTCCGTGCAGGGCAATTCCGTTGAGGATCGAACCCATGGCGTGCTCACGAATACCGAAGTGCAGCACACGCCCATACTGGTCGCCGGTCCACTCGTGGGTTGACCACTCAGCCGGCACAAATGACTTGGCGCCCGAAATAGTGGTCATGTTTGAATCGGCTAGGTCAGCTGATCCACCCCAAAGCTCAGGCATCACTCCGGCAATTGCATTGATTACCTTGCCTGAGGCAACGCGGGTTGAAACCGAGGTGCCAGCCTCAAACTTTGGCAGTGCTGCCTCAAGACCTGCCGGAACCTGACCTGACTGAATGCGGTCGAGAAGTTCTTTTTTGTCGGCGTTCTCTGAAGCCCAAGCATCAAATGATGCCTCCCAGGCCTGGCGAGCTTTGTCGGCTTTTGCCTGATAACCGCGAGTGTGTGCGATTACATCGGCGTCAACTTGGAAAGTCTGCTCAGGGTCAAAACCAAGTGCCTGCTTGAGGCCAACGATTTCTTCGGCACCAAGTGCAGAACCGTGAATTTTGCCGGTGCCCTGCTTCTTTGGTGAAGGCCAGCCGATGATGGTGCGTAGGGTGATTAGCGATGGCTTGTCGGTGACTGCCTTTGCTTTTTGAATCGCGTTGAAGAGTTCTTCGACATCTTCGACATAGTTGCCAGTTTTCTTCCAGTCGACAACCTGAGTGTGCCAACCGTATGACTCGTAGCGCTTGCTTAGGTCTTCGGTGAAAGCGATGTTGGTGTCGTCTTCGATTGAAATCTGGTTTGAGTCATAGATAACCACTAGGTTGCCCAGCTTTTGGTGACCTGCTAGTGAAGCTGCCTCTGCAGTCACGCCCTCTTGCATGTCGCCGTCGCCAGCGATGACATAGGTGAAGTGATCAAACGGTGACTGACCCTTAGCTGCGTTTGGATCAAACAGGCCGCGCTCGAAGCGCTGAGCATAAGCAAAACCGGTGGCCGATGCTAGGCCCTGACCAAGCGGGCCAGTGGTGATTTCGACGCCCTTGGTGTGGCCATATTCTGGGTGCCCAGGGGTAGCTGAACCCCAGGTGCGAAGTGACTTTAGGTCATCTAGCTCAAGGCCATAACCGTGCAGATAAAGCTGGTTGTAGATAGTCAGTGAGCTGTGACCGACGCTCAAAATGAAGCGGTCGCGGCCGATCCAACGGTCATCCTTAGGGTCGTGACGCATAACTTTGTTGAACAAAAGATAGGCGACCGGCGCCAAGCTAATTGCTGTTCCTGGGTGGCCATTGCCAACCTTTTCGACAGCATCTGCGGCAAGAACGCGCGCGGTGTTAACGGCTTTTGAGTCAAGGTCTGACCACTCGAATGATGACAAAACAGCTCCTATTTTTTAGGCTGATCGGGATTTCGGAACAGGACAGGCAGCGTTGCCTTGTGCGCTTGGTCAAGAGACGGCCGCTGAGAACAGCGAATTTACTCGATTAACCGCTCGAAAAGTCTATACCCGCAAGGTCAGCGAGGCTGGTTATTGCGCAGCGCCAAGGTTGATTTAGGATTAACAAAATGTCAAAGCAAAACCAACCTAATTCGGCGCGTTCAAACGCGGGTTTTGTTGGCAAAACCAAGGCATACATCGCTCTGACCAAACCGCGAGTCATTGAGCTGCTTCTCATCACCACTGTGCCGACCATGATTTTGGCTCAGTCAACTCTGCCCGGCGGCGGAATTCCCAATCTGTGGCTGGTTTTAGGAACGCTAATCGGTGGCGCGCTGAGTGCGGGTTCAGCAAATGCGTTCAACTGCTACATCGACGCCGACATCGACAAAATCATGGGGCGCACCAAGGGGCGCCCACTAGTGACCGGTGAACTGTCAAAAATTGAAGCTCTAGTTTTTGCGTGGATTATCGGCCTAGGGTCGGTGCTTTGGCTTGGCCTGCTGGTGAACTGGGTTGCGTCGAGATC
>CALDKR010000218.1 GCA_937898095.1 uncultured Rhodoluna sp. | reverse complement strand
TTTGCAACCTTGGCTATTTCGAGAAGTTGACTGCCGCTTTCAAATGGTTTGAACGGATTAGTTGGTGAAATTCCACCTCTATCGTCAAAGACACCTGGCTCCCCGCGTCGGAATGACATCTTCCAGGTTTTTCCGTCGCGATCGACTTCAACATCAAGCCTTTCAGAAAGCGCATTAACCACTGAAGCGCCGACACCGTGCAGACCGCCAGATGCCGCGTAAGAACCCGAGCCGAATTTTCCGCCTGCGTGCAACTTGGTGAAAACGACCTCAACACCAGAAAGCCCTGTTTTGGGCTCAATGTCGACAGGAATGCCTCGGGCTTGGTCTTGAACCTCAATGCTGTTGTCGGCATGAATTTTGATGCGAATTTGATTTCCAAAACCGGCGAGTGCCTCGTCTACAGAGTTGTCGATGATCTCCCAGAGGCAGTGCATTAAGCCACGGCTATCGGTAGAGCCGATGTACATGCCTGGGCGTTTGCGAACCGCCTCAAGCCCCTCTAGCACTGAGAGATGTCTGGCGGAGTAGTCGTTGTTTGGCACCAGTTGATGCTAACTGCCGTCGACCCAATTCGCCGTTAGCGAAATACCCCCAGTATTGGCGCAAATTGGCGCCCGGCTGTGGTGAAATAGCTGCTGAGGAGATTCGATGACCGAGACAACAGAACTTTCTGCAGACGCAAGCGGCGAGACCCAAGGTTTTGAGCTAACTGCAAATGACCGCTGCGATATCTGTGGCGCACAGGCTTATGTTCGAGTCGAAATGGCTGTCGGCGACTTGATTTTCTGCG
The DNA here is from genome assembly GCA_937898095.1 of uncultured Rhodoluna sp. Classification (GTDB taxonomy): domain Bacteria; phylum Actinomycetota; class Actinomycetes; order Actinomycetales; family Microbacteriaceae; genus Rhodoluna. The sequence continues at coordinate 2,824 of CALDKR010000218.1, read as the reverse complement.
CGCACCACGCAAACGAAAAGCGTGCCGAGCTAGAGCCGTTGGCCGTGTCTTGGCACGATGAATCTTCGCGACTACTAGTTCGTTAGAAAATACTCGCTACTCGCCTTCAGCTAGGCAATTAGCTATCAAGCTGCCTATTCAATCATTGACTTGGCCACGGCGCGTGCAGCCTCAGACAACTCGTCAATTTTTACAAGCGCGCATCGTTCTGCCATTTGAATCGACGCGCCTCTCTTTTTCAGAATTCCTTCGATCATAAAATCTGCGAGTTTTGAATTCTTAGCCAATACCGGGCCATGCAGCATGGTTGCATAAATGTTCTTGTATGCATGGAAAGCCGGAAGGTTCTTATCGGCGTTCAAATAGCCCAGTAATTCGATGTTGTTCCATTCGTAGGAAACGAATTCGGAGCGGCGTTCAATTGGCTGAGCAGCGATCACAAGGGCGCCGAATTCGATTAATTTCTCGAACCCAGACGCGACAGCCAAAAAGTCAACACCGCGATCGATGGTCGCGAGGACTGCCGATTCAAAATCAACATCATCGTTCTTTATAGCGAGCCACGCAGCTCTGCTTCCGTGACCAAGGAACGCAAAATCGAGACCGACGCCCAATTCCCGCTCGAAATTTTGCCCGGTGAGCTCGACTACTTCGCAGTCAAAGCCATAAGCATTGAGCCGACGGCTCAGCACCAAAAGATTGCCGAGGTCACCATTCAAGTCGAGCTTCTCATGATGAAACGCGCCGAGACGAATTTTCACTAGCGTTCCACCTCATCAGGGCTTGTGAATCCGAGCATGCGGCGAGATCTGCGCATCGCATCAGCCGAGAAAATCACAGTTTTGACGCCCACAGAAGGTGCATCAAGGGCCATGAACACATCAAACGCCTGTTTTAGATCATCGGTCACGAGGTCTGCGAACTTGTCTCTATAGCTAAGACACAAAGCCATCTCCGCAGCATTGAAACCACTGATTACATCGATGTTTGAAATGCCCTTGTAGTCAACCGTCCAGAGCCAAGATGGGTCATGAACATCGCGCCCGATTGCAATCATTAGTCTTTCTGGTGCCCTGTCAAGGGCATCAAGGTTCAGCTGAAAGCTGGTCGGGTTTTGCACCAAGATGAACTCAACCTTTTGGCCGTCAATCTCAACCAGTTCACCGCGGGCAAATACCGGCGGAAGCTGGTTAAGAACTTCGGTCGCTAGCTGAAGGTTGAATGATTCACCCAGAAAAGCACTCGCCGTTTGCAACGCAGCAACGGCATCTAGGGCGAAATGCAAACCTCGACTAGGAAGCCTGACTTCGATGCTGTTATGCATGAATTGAATCCTGCAGTTCAAGCCAGAGAGTTCAACCACCGATGAATGAGCCTCAGGCGCATTTAACTGCTCGAGATATGTTGGCGCATAGCCAAGGCCGTGCTCATGCTCTGCAGTCACCGCAGGTGAAATGTTGACATAGTGTCGTTGTGCCAGGATCGAGCTATCAAGTTCTTTATCGAGCCAGACCAGGTTCTGGTCATCGATGTTAACGACCAAATGTTCCGTTGCCCTATTTGCAACAGCAAGCAATTTCTCACGCACAATCGCTGGATCCACAAAACGATCGAGCTGATCCTCAAGCACATTCAAAACAGTCACTACGTTCGGATTAACCAACGCGGTTATTTCTGCAGCGTGCCCTTCATCCATCTCGAGCACGGCAACGTCGCCATCGATTCGGCCGGCGAAATTGCTCTGCTCGACAATAGTTGAATAGAAGCCCTGTGCGATGTTTGCAGTTGACGGATTTGTGAAGACCTCGAGCCCGTGCGCTCGAAGAACCGCCACAACCATCTTTGTTGTCGTTGATTTTCCTGCTGAGCCGGTGATTACGACTAGGCCCATCGGAAAACTGCCGAGTGTCTTTGGCAGCAGCTTAGGGGCAATTTTTGAGACCACGAGGCCGGGAAGTGCGCTTCCGCCGCCGGGTCTAACACGGCGAATTGCGAATCGAACCAGGCGCCCGATTGCAATTGCCGGCCAGTAAATCAATTAGCCCTCGAGGTAGTCGCGAAGCATCTGCGAACGAGATGGGTGTCGCAACTTCGACATAGTCTTTGACTCGATTTGGCGAATTCGCTCACGAGTAACGCCGAATTCTTCACCAATTTGATCGAGGGTCTTTTGAACTCCATCGCCTAACCCGAAGCGGCTGCGAATCACTCCGGCTTCACGTGGGTGAAGTGAGTCAAGAATTCGCTCTAGCTCTCGCTGAAGCATGGTGAATCCAACTGCATCAGCAGGAACAACAGCCTCGGTGTCTTCGATTAGGTCTCCGAACTCACTGTCACCGTCTTCGCCAAGCGGGGTTGATAGCGAAATCGGTTCGCGACCATACTTCTGAACCTCGACGACCTTTTCAGGTGTCATGTCGAGTTCGCGGGCAAGTTCTTCAGGGGTCGGTTCGCGGCCAAGATCTTGCAGCAATTGGCGCTGCACACGGGCGAGCTTGTTGATTACTTCAACCATGTGAACCGGAATACGAATGGTTCGTGCCTGGTCGGCCATAGCGCGAGTGATAGCTTGACGAATCCACCAAGTTGCATAGGTAGAGAATTTGTAGCCCTTTGTGTAATCAAACTTCTCCACAGCGCGAATCAAGCCTAGGTTTCCCTCTTGAATCAAATCAAGGAACTGCATTCCGCGACCGGTGTAGCGCTTTGCAAGTGATACAACCAAACGCAAGTTGGCTTCGAGAAGATGGCTCTTTGCGCGCTGGCCGTCTTTCACGACCCACTTTAGGTCGCGCATCATTTCGTTCGACAACTTCTTGTCGGT
>CALDKR010000217.1 GCA_937898095.1 uncultured Rhodoluna sp. | reverse complement strand
GGTGAATTAGCTGCTGCTTTAGCTGGCGGAATCGACCCGAAGCGAATCGGGCTTCATGGCAACAACAAATCACTTCGTGAAATTGGTCGCGCTGTCACTGCTGGCGTTGGTGCAATCGTCATCGATAGTGAAATTGAAATTGAACGAATCGCAGCTGCAGCTGGCGCTCAAGACGTGATTCAAAATGTGCGCCTGAGAGTTAACTCTGGCGTGCACGCAAACACGCACGATTTCTTGGCGACCGCGCGCGAAGATCAAAAATTCGGAATCCCGCTTGCTGAAGCGCCTGCGCTGGTAGCAAAAATTCGCTCACACAAGCACCTTCGATTCCTGGGTTTTCACCAGCACGTCGGCTCGCAGATCTTTGCAGTCGAAGGCCATCTCGAGTCAACCCGTCGCCTGCTAAAACTGCATGCCGAGCAACTAGCTGGCGGTGACATTCCAGAGCTAAACATCGGTGGTGGTTTCGGCGTCAACTACAAACCAGCTGACAGCGCGCCCGATCTCGACTATTTCGCCGAAGCAATCATGCAGTGCGTGAAAACCGAGTGCGAAAACCTTGGCATCGATGTTCCGACCCTAGCTTTCGAGCCAGGTCGATATATCGCTGGTCCAGCAGGAATCACGCTTTACAACGTTGGCACCATCAAAGAGGTCAATGTCACCGACGGCGCTCATCCGGCTACCAGAAAATATGTGAGCGTTGACGGCGGCATGAGCGATAACGCTCGCCCGTCGCTCTACGAGGCTGAATATCACGCAGTCTTGGCAAGTCGCAGTTCAGATGCTAAGCCGGCTCTGTCGCGGGTGGTTGGCAAACACTGCGAGAGCGGTGACATCGTGGTTCGTCACGATTATCTGCCAGCCGACATAGCACCAAACGATCTTTTGGCGGTCGCAGTGACCGGCGCCTACTGCTATTCGCTATCGAGCAACTACAACTTTTTGACCCGCCCGCCAGTTGTTGCAGTTCGCGATGGCCAGGCTCGAATTGTGATTCAGGGTCAAACTGAGGCAGATTTGTTTACTAAAGATGTTCGCTATCAGCAACTGAACACTGCTGCTGGCGACAGAGAATGAGATGAGCGACATCGTGAATAACTATCGACCATTGAAAGTGGCCCTGCTGGGTGCTGGTTCAGTCGGCGCGCAGGTGGCTCGTTTGCTCACCGAAAACAAAGCCGAACTTGCTGCTCGTGTTGGCGCTGAGCTTGAGCTAGCCGGAATTGCAGTTCGTGACATTAATTCAAAGCGCGCCGAAGGTGTGCCAACCGAATTATTGACCACCGATGCTCTCTCATTGATTCACTCTGCAGATATCGTGATCGAGGTTATGGGTGGCATCGAGCCAGCTCGCACATACATCCTTGAGGCATTGAACTCGGGTTCTGACGTAATCACTGCCAACAAAGCTCTGCTTGCAACTCACGGCACCGAGCTATTTGACACGGCCGAACAAGTTGGTGCGCAGCTATATTTCGAGGCTGCAGTTGCCGGTGCGATTCCGATTATTCGCCCACTGCGCGAATCTCTAGCTGGCGACAAAGTCACTCGCATTATGGGAATCGTGAACGGCACAACCAACTACATTCTTGACCGCATGGACACCAGCGGTGCGAGTTATGAAACTGCGCTCGCCGAAGCACAGGCGCTCGGTTATGCCGAAGCAGACCCGACCGCCGATGTCGAAGCGTTTGACGCCGCTCAAAAAGCTGCGATTTTAGCTTCGCTAGCATTCCATACCGAGGTCCCACTCGAAAAGGTTTATCGCGAGGGCATCACCAAGATCACTGCCGAGCAGATCAAAGCTGCTCAACGCGACGGATACGTAATCAAGATTTTGGCTATTTGCGAGCGAATTGAAGCCGACGAAGATGGCCAAGAGGGCATTTCGGTTCGTGTTTATCCGGCACTGATTCCGCGCGAGCATCCGCTTGGCTCAGTGCGCGGTGCATTCAATGCCGTGTTCGTCGAAGCCGAGGCTGCGGGCTCACTAATGTTCTATGGCGCCGGCGCCGGGGGAGTGCAAACCGCTTCTGCAGTTTTGGGCGACCTGGTTTCAGCTGCAAAGCGTCACGTGGCGGGTGGCCCTGGATTGGCCGACTCGGTTCACGCTAACCTCACCGTGCTTCCGATTGACCGGGTTTACACTCGTTATCAAATCACCGCCGAGGTCTATGACCAACCAGGTGTTTTGGCAAAAATCGCCAACATTTTCTCTGACCACGAAGTGTCAATCGAAACAGTTGAGCAGAGTGTCGCTATCGAAGATGGCAAACACCGCAGCACCGCAACGCTTGAGGTCGGCACACATGAGGCATCAGACTCAGCACTTTCATCAGTCGTTGAAGCGCTAAAGAACAGCGACGCTGTCGAATCGATTACTTCGGTAATCCGAGTAGAAGGAATCTAATGGCACACCAGTGGCGCGGAGTTATCCGCGAATATTTCGATCGCCTAGACATCACCAGCGACAACCCGGTGATCACTCTTGGCGAGGGTGGCACACCACTGGTCGAGGCTCCTGCCTTGGCTAAGTTGGTCGGCGCTGAGCGCGTTTTGCTCAAGGTCGAAGGCATGAACCCAACCGGTTCATTCAAAGACCGCGGCATGACCATGGCTGTATCAAAGGCTGTCGGACACGGCGCCCAGGCAGTCATTGCCGCCTCAACCGGAAACACCTCTGCTTCGGCAGCGGCTTATGCGGCTGCGGCCGGAATCAAGTCAGTGGTTTTGGTGCCAAAGGGCAAGATCTCACTAGGCAAGCTGTCTCAGGCTGTTGCCCACAAGTCGCAAATTCTTCAGGTCAAGGGCAACTTCGATGACTGCCTCGACCTTGCTCGTGCATTGAGCGAGAACTACCCGGTTCATCTAGTTAACTCAGTCAACCCTGACCGCATCGAGGGCCAGAAGACCGGCGCTTTTGAGGTTGTCGATTCGCTTGGCTTTGCCCCAGACTTTCACGTGCTGCCTGTCGGCAACGCCGGAAACTACACCGCCTATTCAAAGGGTTACCAAGAAGACCTAGAGGCTGGCCGCATAAAGGCGTTGCCAAAGATGTGGGGATTCCAGGCTGAAGGTTCAGCGCCATTCTCATTCGGAAACCCAGTGAAAAAGCCTGACACCATCGCAACCGCAATCCGCATTGGCAACCCTGCTTCATACGATTTGGCACTTGCCGCTCGCGAGGCATCAGGTGGTCAATTTGGCTATGTCTCAGACCAAGAAATTCTTTGGATGCACCGCTTTTTGTCAAATGAGGTTGGCGTTTTTGTCGAGCCTTCATCTGCAACCGGTGCTGCAGGTCTGTTCAAGCACTCTAAGAAGGGTGAGGTTCCGGCTGGCTCAACCATCGTGGTCACTGTGACCGGTCACGGTTTGAAAGACCCAATGTGGGCCCTGAAAGACGCACGTGGAAAAGACATTAAGCCTCAGGCCGTGCCAAACCGGGTTGAGGCTGTCGCCGAGCGCCTTGGGCTAACCAAAAAGTAGTCGGGGTTCAGCGAGATTATGAATTCAGTCATCGGAAGAAAAGTCACCGTAAAGGTTCCGGCAACTTCAGCCAACCTCGGCCCGGGTTTTGACACCCTGGGCATGGCGCTTTCTTACTATGACGAACTAGAGGTCGAAGCGGTTTCTGGCCAAGGCGCCACCGTCGAAGTTATTGGCGAGGGTCAGGGCGATGTGCCAACTGACGAATCAAACCTCGTGGTGCAGTCGATTATCTACACCTTTAAAAAGTTTGATCAGCCAGTTCCGGGTTTCAAGCTAAAGGCACACAACATCATCCCTCATGGCCGCGGCATGGGCTCTTCGGGTGCCGCCGTTGTGTCAGGAATAGTTGCGGCACAGGGCTTGCTCAGCGGCATTGTTGAAATGAGCGCCGACGACTTGCTTGAAATTGCGACCGAACTAGAAGGTCACCCTGACAACGTGGCACCAGCACTTTTTGGTGGACTAACCATCGCCTGGGAGGACGAATCTGGCCCGCATCACAAAAAGCTTTTTGTGCACCGTGGCGTTTCACCGCTCGAGTTGGTTCCTAGTTTCAAGATGTCAACCGAGTTGGCCCGTTCGCTTCAGCCAGACTCAGTGCCTCACAACGATGCTGTTTTCAACGTTTCGCGATCGGCTCTCTTAATCGCGGCGCTAACTCAAAGCCCAGAGCTGCTGTTGGCGGCAACCGAAGACCGACTTCACCAGGATTACCGTGCGGCGGCTATGCCAGAGACCGATGCATTGGTTCGCCTGTTGCGAGAGAACGGTCACGCGGCGGTTGTCTCTGGTGCTGGCCCATCGGTATTAGTTCTAGCCAGCGACCCAGTTGAGCGCATCGAAGCAGCAAAACTCGCCGCTGAACATTATCCAAACTGGAAGCCGCTTTTGCTTGCGGTCGACTTCAAGGGTGCTACTGTTGTACTGCACCCAAGCGAAGGCGCATAAATCCCAAATCAAACAACTCTCTAGAGTTGCCAGGTTTGAGTCGCGAACTTAGGTGTGTTCACAAATCTCAGCAGAGATTTTCCGCGCGCTCAGAGTGCACGACGGGGGCAGCAAAATAGCCGCCAGTCGAATTGGCCACTGAGTATCTCAAGAAAGTGCAATTACAAAACATGGATGAAATCCAGGAAACCCAGCCGGTTCGCAGAACCCGCCGCGCAGCCACTTCAGCCGCTGCCCCAACCGAGGCTCCAGCCTCAGAGTCAACTTCAACCGAAGCCCCAAAGCGCAACACTCGCGCTCGCAAGGCTGCATCAGCCGATGCGCCTGCTGCCAGCGAGTCAAACGCTGCAGCTGCAGCTGAATCAAGCAAGACATCAGGCAGCGAAGGCTCGACCGAATCAAACAACGGCGGCGAGAACGGCGAGCGCTCAGAGCGCAGCAACAACCGCAACCGCAACAACCGCAACCGCAACAACCGCAACCGCAACGGTGGCGAAAACCGCGAGGGCGCAGAGTCAAACGGTGAGTCAGGCGACTCGGGCGAAAACGCCAATCGCGACAACACAACTCGTGACAACGACCGTGACAACAACCGTCGCGAATTCGATGAAGATCGTCGTGGTGGCCGTGGCCGCAACCGCAACCGCTACCGTGATCGCGATCGCCGCAATGGTGGCCGTGGCGGTCAAGACCGCGACGAAGTCGAACCAGAAATCTCTCCAGACGACGTTCTAGTTCCTGTCGCCGGAATCCTAGATGTTCTAGACAACTATGCATTCGTTCGCACCAGCGGATACCTTCCTGGTCCAAACGATGTTTACGTATCTCTAGGTCAGGTCAAGAAATACAACCTTCGCAAGGGTGACGCTGTTGTTGGCGCAATTCGCCAGCCGCGTGAGGGTGAGGGCCAGGGTCGCCAGAAGTTCAACGCCATCGTTCGCGTTGATTCAGTCAACGGTCTAACTCTCGAGCAGGCCGGCGCACGCGTTGAGTTCCAGAAGCTAACCCCGCTATATCCGCAGAGCCGCCTGCGCCTCGAGACCGAGCCAAACAAGCTCAGCACTCGAATCATCGACCTCGTTTCACCAATCGGAAAAGGCCAGCGCGGTCTAATCGTTTCACCACCAAAAGCCGGAAAGACTTTGGTGTTGCAGGCGATCGCAAACTCAATTGCAGTGAACAACCCAGAGGTTCACCTGATGGTTGTTTTGGTCGATGAGCGCCCTGAAGAAGTCACCGACATGCAGCGCACCGTCAAGGGCGAGGTCATTGCCTCAACCTTCGACCGCCCAGCCGAAGACCACACCACAGTTGCTGAATTGGCAATCGAGCGCGCAAAGCGTTTGGTCGAGCTTGGTCACGATGTCGTTGTGTTGCTTGACTCAATCACTCGTTTGGGCCGTGCCTACAACCTGAGCGCACCAGCTTCAGGCCGCATCCTTTCAGGTGGTGTCGATTCTTCGGCGCTTTACCCACCGAAGCGCTTCTTTGGTGCCGCCCGCAACATCGAAGATGGTGGCTCACTAACCATCCTGGCTACCGCTCTTGTCGAGACCGGCTCAAAGATGGATGAGGTTATCTTCGAAGAGTTCAAGGGAACCGGAAACATGGAGCTTCGCCTATCTCGTCAGCTTGCTGACAAGCGAATCTTCCCTGCGGTTGACGTGAACGCATCAGGCACCCGTCGCGAAGAAATGCTGATGAGCCCAGACGAAACCAAGATCGTATGGAAGCTTCGTCGCGCACTTGCAGGTCTAGAGCAGCAGCAGGCGCTTGAGCTTGTGCTTAGCCGCCTAAAAGAGACCTCAAGCAACGTTGAGTTCTTGATGCAGGTTCAAAAGTCAATGCCAGTTCCGACCGGCTCAGACGCGGAGTAATAATTGCTCGATTCGGTCAAGCCTCTTCTCGAGGAATATTCAGCTCTTCAAACTCAGCTCTCAGACGCTGCGGTTCACGCAAATCCGGCTCTAGCGAAAAAGCTAAATCGTCGATATGCCGAACTTAGTGCAATCGTTGCGGCCTATAACCAGGTCAACTCGTTAATCGACGACATTGCCGCAGCGCGCGAGCTAGCTAAAGAAGATGAAATGTTCGCCGAAGAAGTGGTCTTGAACGAAGAGAAACTTGAGGCTGCAAACGAAAAGCTTCGTCGCCTTTTGATTCCTCGTGACCCTGACGATGGCCGCGATGTGATTATGGAGATCAAGGCTGGAGAGGGTGGCGCCGAGTCGGCGCTATTCGCTGCCGACCTGCTTCGCATGTACATCCAGTATGCAAACTCAAAGGGCTGGAAGACCGAAGTTCTAGATAAGAACGAATCTGACTTGGGCGGCATCAAAGACATTCAGCTGGCGATCAAGTCGAACGCAACCGACCCTGCCCAGGGCGTTTGGGCTCA
>CALDKR010000216.1 GCA_937898095.1 uncultured Rhodoluna sp. | reverse complement strand
CGTAAGCCATGGTGCGGAACTGATTGGTTGCTGAGTGTGTGCCGATGTAAATTCCAACCGCAGCGTAAGAAGCTTTGGTGATTCCAGAACAGTCCCAAACATCTGGGCCCATTCCGCCGAGCACATACTTCTCGCCGAGTTGCGCTCGCATGAAAGCTAGAGCCGTTTCAACCTTTGCAGCATTAGGTGCACCGACCGTATAAAGCTCGGGTGCGTCCATCTTTGCGCTGCCAGCTTGCTGACGTCTTTCAGCCGCCAAACCTTCTGCGCGTTGGCGTTCTAGATCGTCAGAAGTGTTTTGCAAGATTGCGAGCTGATGATAAAAAGTTTTGTTTAGCGCAACATTTTGATTCACCAAAGCTTGAGCGGTGTTCGCCGCGGTTTGCGCATCGTTGTATGCACTCTGCGCAACAAGTTTGCGTGATTGAAGTTCGAGCTTCGCGGCCTTCAGCTCGTTAGCAAGCGACTGCGCATATTTCTGCTTTTGAATCGAACGCAAATAAATAGTGTTGCTGGTTTGAGCGAGCTTGTCTGATGCACCGAGTTGGTAAAGCAAGTCGCTCGCATTGTTTGAGTTCAAGAAAAGTGTGAGCGAAGTTCCGGCGGCTCCGCTTCGATACATCTGGCCGGCAATTTGACCGAGCTGACGAATCGCCTGGTTTGCCTGTGCCATCGCTGCGTCAGCCTGCGATTGCAGTGTTGCTACCTGCGCGGCTTTCTGGTCATAGGCATCTTTGGCGATGCTGTATGCCTCACCCTTAATCTGCGCGACTCGTTCGGCGGCATCAGCCTTATCGGTGAGGCCCACGATGATTGCCTCGATGCGCTTGATCATGGCCTTCTTCGACGAGACCTTCTTCTTGGCTGCGGCGACCTCGGCGGCAGATGGATAAGAAGGAACAGGCGACGGAACTGCCCAGGCGACTGGGCTCACGTATGCGGTGGTTAGCAGACCGAAGATTGCGACAAACGCCAGAATTGCGCGCGAAATCCGAGAGGTCATGCATCAAATTTACGTTGTGACCCTTCATTCGAGGCTGAGCGAAATCTGGCAATCGGCTTCGGGTTGCGGTTTCACCTCAAAGGCAAGTAATCTTGACCCTTGGTGCTATGAAGTATCGACTTTGTAGGCCCCATCGTTTAGTGGCCTAGGACGCTGCCCTTTCACGGCAGTAGCACGGGTTCGAATCCCGTTGGGGTCACCATTTCGATGCAGAAGCAGCATCTTTAAGGTCCTGTAGCGCAGTTGGTTAGCGCGCCGCCCTGTCACGGCGGAGGTCGCG
>CALDKR010000215.1 GCA_937898095.1 uncultured Rhodoluna sp. | reverse complement strand
GTGAGCCTGAAGAGTTAATCGACGTTACCTGCATCGGTATCAATTATGCAGATACGCACCAAACCGAAAACTCTTATCTTTCAAAGCAAGAACTTCCGCTGATCCCTGGATTAGAAGTTGTTGGAAAAACGCAATCAGGTCGCCGAGTCTTGGCTAGTGCCAGTTCTGGTGGATATGCCCAGAAAGTTGTGGCACACAAAGCAATGTGTGTTGATATTCCAGATTCAGTTAGCTTTGATGCCGCCGCGTTGATTGAACCACTTTCGGTTGGTATTTGGGCGTGCAAGCGCGCAGAGATTGGACCGGGCAGTCGCGTGTTGATCGCCGGCAAAAACTTCACTGCTTATGTTCCATTCGCCGCCCGCTGGCCAATCGAAATTCACTTGCTTCCGCACCGTCATGTTCAGCACTTTGGTCAATTGACCGGCGAAGAGCGAGATGAGCTCGCAGATATTTATCGTCGATTGCTTCGCTCAATAGACAACCTGTATGAAACCCCGGCTCCATACATTGCGGCTTGGCATCAAGCTCCGTTGGTTGAAGGCGGCGAAAACGTGAGACTTCAATTGCACATCACCTCGCCACGAAGGGCTGCCGACAAGCTGAAATATCTTGCTGGCTCAGAGTCGGCCATGGGTGCATTCATTGGCGACGTTGCCCCTGAGGTTGCAGCCGATTTCATTCGAAAGGCCCTAGATTGACCGACGATTTAATCAGCAGAGTTATTGGTGACTTCTCTGAAAAATACGGCTACGAGCCGAGTGGCGTCTGGTCAGCTCCGGGTCGCGTAAACCTTATCGGCGAGCACACGGATTACAACGAAGGCTTTGTTTTTCCGTTTGCGATCAATCGCCACACCTTTGCCGCAATTTCTCTGCGCGCAGACCGGGTAATCCGGGTTTCTTCGAGCTTCTCGCCAGCGACCCATGAAATCTATCTCGATGAAATTCGTCGCAATGAATCAAATGACTGGGCTGCGTATCCGTTTGGGGTCGCCTGGGCGTTAGTGCAATTGGGCGCTGAGGCAGCGTCTGGTTTCGACTGCTTTATCGAGTCAGACGTGCCGGTTGGCGCGGGGCTTTCGTCTTCTGCCGCAATTGAGTGCGCAGTTGGTTTTGGCTTGAATGATCTTTGGGGTGCTGGGTTTGATCGCAAAACCCTGGCCCGCGCAGGGCAGCTGGCAGAGAACGAAATCGTTGGTGCCCCGACCGGCATCATGGATCAGTCGGCCTCGCTCTTGGGCGAAGTTGACAAGGGAGTTTTTCTCGATTGCCAGAATCTCGAAGCCCAGGTTGTTGAGCTAGGTTTTGCCGCAGCTGGGCTAGAGCTTCTAATCATCGACACCAAAGTCGCACACCGTCACGCAGACGGAGGCTATGCGTCTCGTCGCGCGGCCTGCGAACTTGGTGCAGAGACTATGGGGGTTTCAAGCCTTCGCGGATTGTCTGAAGCAGACCTGCCAAAGGCACAAGAGCTTTTAGACGATGTTAGTTTTCGCAGGGTTCGTCACGTTGTGACCGAAAACCAGCGAGTGCTCGAAACTGTGAACACACTTCGCAATGATGGCGCACAGGCCATCGGGGGTTTGCTCTATGAATCACACAAGTCGATGCGAGACGACTTTGAGATTTCAGTGGATGAGCTAGATGCGGCGGTTGAAACTGCCCTGCGTCATGGTGCCATTGGTGCGCGCATGACCGGTGGAGGTTTCGGCGGTGCCGCAATTGCACTAACCCCGATTGAAAAAATCAGCGAAGTAACTCTTGCAGTGCTGGCTGAATTTGAAAATTTGGGCTTTGCAAAACCAGACATATTTGCCGTATCAGCTGGTCCTGGGGCTAGACGCGAAAAATAAGTTCTCCTTGGAAATACCAAAACCCCTTCGTTCTTGCCGAACCGAAGGGGTTTTGCCTTGAAGAATATCGCCTCTAGGCGTTAATTTTCACACCCCAAGCAGCTGTGAATTGCTCGCCCGTTTTGAGCCAAGCAAGGCCATCACCGTTGTTGAAGGCGTTTGGAGCAGCGGTCTGCGGCTCGATTGCCGCGGCGTAAACCGGCCCATTCTTAGTTGGAAAGAAGTCTGGAGTAAACAGCACGACGTGGCCGAATTTCTCGTCTTGCCAGACATCTAAGCCACGTCCATCAGGCGCCGTCAAATAAGTATGAGCAAGACCCTGGGCATCGCGATCAAAATCTGTGAAGTCATCGTCAAAAAAGTGGTCGCCCACGCGAACGCCTTCACTCAGGTTGTAATCACCGGTTGGCGTCGGCAGCCACTCGGTTGGAATCTGACGTTCGTTGCACTTGAGCCAGGTCTTGGCATTGGTCTTCATCGCAAGGTCTTTAGTCGGTGTCTCAGAAAACTGAAAATAAGCGTGGCCGCCCACAGCAAAGGGCGCTGCTTTGGCGCTGTGATTAACTGCGGTGTGACTGACAGTCAGGCCAGACTCATCTAGCTGATAGGTGACAGTGGTGTCGACTAAAAAGGGATAGCCCTCGCGCGGATAAATTGTTGCGCCCAAGGTAACCGAAGAAGGAGTCTGGGAGATCAAGGAATAAGGAAAGCGCCCAAGAAAACCGTGGTTGGCATTCTGCTGCTCGTGAATTGTGATGTCGACTTCGAGAGTTTGGCCCTCGAACTTCCACTTGCCACCATCGATTCGGTTGGGCCAGGGTGCCATGACAATGCCCGCGCAAAGTGGCGCTGGCTCATCTTCGGCATAGGGCACGACAAGATCGATGTCGCCGATTTTGAATTCACGAAGCGAGGCCCCCACCTGCGCAATTGTGGCCTGAAGTTCACCCTTAGGGGTTAAAAACGACAGGCGAAACTGTTGTCCAGAGGCTGAATGCATAGCGATAAGCCTAGTTGCTGAAGCCGACCAAGCAGCCGGCATCAACCAGCTGGTCGATTGCATTTTCGGTGCTTTCAGCGGCCACTCCAGCAGTGAGATTGGTGAGCACTGTGACTTCAAGGCCAGCCTTGCGTGCATCGAGTGCCGATGCCAAAACGCAATAGTCGGTTGCGATTCCAGCTACGTCAACCTCATCAATTTTTAGCTCCTGAACCAGCTCTGCAAACGGTTTGCCCTCTGAGGTTCTGCCGTCGAAAATCGAATAGGCCGCGACCCCCTGGCCCTTTTCGATGTGAATATCAATAGCGGCAATGTTTAGGTTCGGGTGATATTCAGCACCCTGAGTGCCGGCAACGCAGTGCACTGGCCAGCTGCTGACCCAGTCTGGATCTTCACCTGAGGCAGCAAAGTGCCCGCTATTCAGGTTGTCTGCGTCGTGCCAGTCGCGCGAGGCAATCACAAAGTCATACTGATTTTTGCTGGCTTCTAGATAGCTGCTGATGTTGGCAGCGACCGCCGCCCCACCGGCACAGGCTAGAGAGCCGCCCTCGCAAAAGTCATTTTGAACATCGATGATTAACAGCGCTTTGGTCATTGATTGGCCTTATTCGTTTGAAAGTTGGTCACCACAGCGATAAAAGCCCGTGACCAAATTGTCGATTTTTTGCTTAGTTTCTTCGGTCACGGTGCCGAGGGCATAGACAGCAAAAAGCAGCGGTGTGGTGTCTTTCGCATCGGTATAGCCAACCAGCGTGTAGCCCTTCTTGATCCACCCAGTTTTGGCGTGAACTTTGCCTGCTGCATCTAGGTTGTCACCTTTGAATCGGCTAGCCAATGAGCCTGACTCGGCCGAAACCGGCAAGGCCTGCTTGATAAGAGCAAAATTGCCCGCGGCGCCATAAACCAGCTTCATGAAGTTTGCCATTGTCGCTGGCGAAACCGCATTGAAATCGCTCAGACCTGAGCCGTCTTTGAAAACAACACTTGTGAAATCAAGCTGAGTCGAGGCAAGGGCCTTTTTATAGGCGGCGTTTAGCGAGCTAAACGACCCGTCAAAACCCTGGTCAATAGAAACCAGTCTCGCGAGTGCCTCAGCCTGGGTGTTGTCTGACACCTGCAGTATGTGCTGAATCCACTTGCTGATTGGCTGCGAGCTAACTTTTGCAATTTGAGTCGCATCATCTGGAGCGATTCCAACTGAGATGGTCGCCCCCTTGGCTGCAGCTCCTAGTGCAGTTCTGAAATATTTTCCAGCATTCAAAACTGGTGATGTGCTTCGGGGCGAAGTCTCGGCGCCAGGGTTGCTGCGGTCACCATCCACCTGAAGGGCGGTTACTTCAGACATGTATCCCTGGGTTTGCTCTGAGCGCTCCCAGCTTGGCTCCCAGCTTGGCCCGGTGAAGAGCGAGCTATCGACGACAATGTGAGTGATTGGCGTGCCAGCCAACTTTTGAGTCACCTGAATCGCCAAAGTAGAAAGCTTTGGTGCATCGCGATAGACCGACTGCTTGCCTGCGGCAACGCGAGACAAAGTTGGGTCGCCACCGCCAACCAGAATGATTGTTCCTGGGTCGGTCGCATCTTGATAGACGCGGGTGTCGGCTCGATAGTTAGGGCCGAGTGTGTTTAGCGCAGCGGCAGCGGTTAGCAGTTTCATGGTTGATGCAGTTGAAGCCGGAATGTCTGATGAACGATCAAAAAGAACCTCATCAGTTTTGGCATTGATAACAATCGCCTGAAGACGCTCAGGAGTAAAAGCTCCAACCTGCTCTGCCACTGAACACTGGCGTGCATTTGCAGATGCGCTGGTGCTCTGCGAAGGAGTCGGAGTCGAAGTTTCAGCTGCGGTCGGCTGACTCACTGGCGGTTGCCCGCCACTTAGGCCATAACCGGCGATAATCAAACCAAGTGTGACCACGCCAGCTAGCGCACCGATGCCAACCTGCTTGAAGTATGCAAAACCGGTTTTTTCTTCAGTCAATTCGACTCCTCAATCAATAACTGCAAGTTTACAAAGTGAGGCCAAGGCCACAGCGATAAAACTTGGCAGCCACCGAGTCGAGTGCCGGTCTGGCTAAATATCCAACCGACTTGCCCTCACCGCTTCGAGCAAAAATCGCAAATGCTATTCGACCGCCGTCTTTTGAGTCGATGATTCCGGCCAAGCTATAAAGCCCAGGTATGTATCCGGATTTCGCTTTGACAAAGCCGCGAGCTACCGCGTTGTATCCGGTGAATCGCCCAGCAAGGGTTCCGGTTTTGCCCGCAACCGGAAGCATGCCTTCCATCTTGGCTAGATAAGAATCTGAAGTGGCCACTTTTGCCATTAGTTGGGCAACCATTTTTGGCGTCACTCGATCAAATTGCGACAAACCCGAAGCGTCTTTCATGACTAAGCCGGTCGAATTGATGCCCAGAGATTTGAGTGTGGTTTTGACCATCGGTTGAATTGAATCGAAACTTGCCGGAAAACCTGCTGCCAATGCAGCGTGACGAGCAATGAATTCGGTTTCGGTGTTGTCAGAGAGCCCGAGGGCGTGCCCGAGCCAAGTATTAATTGTCTGCGAGCTGACCTTGGTGACTTCGATTGCGTCGAGCGGCAAAGTGCCGAGCTCAAGTGTGGCACTCTGGGCGCGCTCACCTAATGCCGCTTTGACTGCTCGACCAGTCGCCATGATCGGGTCAGTGCTTCTATAGCCGTTGTATTTTTTGTCAGTTAAATCTGGATTGGCTCGGTCGGCATCAACCTGCAGGGCTGTGATGTGAGAAATGTATCCATTGGTGCGATCACTCGACTTCCAGAAGCGGTTATAGCTTTCACCTTCAAAGAAGCTGCCGTCGAGAATGATTTTGGTGATTGGCGCATCAACCGGATAAACCTTGAAAAACTTTTTTGCCAGGGTTTCAAGCCTCGCTGGGCGCCAATATGTCGTGTAGCTCTCGCCAGTCATTCTGCTCAGCGTGTGGTCGCCACCACCACGAACAATGATGGTGCCAGGCTCAGAAACGGTGGAATAGATTTTGGTTTCTGCTCGATAGGTTGCGGGCAGGTTTGTCATTGCCGAAGCGGCGGTGAGCACCTTCAGAACCGAGGCAGATGGCGTTGTTTCACCGCCCCTCAGATCAACCAACACCCGACCGGAAACCGCATCGATTGCATAGGCATAGAACTTGCCCAGAGCGGGTTGCTTGACAGTTTTTGATGCAGAGCACGGCTTGAAAGGCCCGGTCGGATATGGACGCACCGAGCTTGAGATTGTTTCTTCAACGGCAAATGCGCTCGGGCTAGAAATGCCGCCCGACAACATCAGGGCTAGCCCTGCGGCGAGCGCAAAAAAGCGTTTCAAGTTCTTGTGCATCAATTGAGGCTAAGCCCTAGAGCTCAGCAATCTCGCCATCTTCAGGGGCGTGGCTCTTCCATCCGAGGGTTGATTTGATTCGGTTGCTGAAATCGGCCGCAGCCCCGGCCTCGCCATGAACCACAAAAACCTGACCAGGCGCCTCAGAAACAGTCTTCAGCCAGTCGACCAGCTCATTCGAGTCGGCATGCACCGAGAAAGATTCAATCTGAGCAATTTGTGCCCGAACCGGAACCATGTGCCCGTGCATTTTGATTTCTTGCTCGCCCTCTGCCAATCGGCGACCACGTGTTCCCATGGCCTGAAAACCAACAAGCATGATGGTGTGAATCTGCTTTGGCAGCATGTCGGCCAAGTGATGCACAACTCGCCCACCGGTCGCCATGCCGCTGGCTGAAATTATGATGCACGGGCTGGTCGGATTATTGATTGATTTCGACTCTTCAACCGTCATCAATTCGGTTAATGTGCCTGGATTAAAGGGGTCTTTGTCGCGCCACTGTTCGACAATTTCATCGCGAATCTCTGGAGAATCGCGGTTGATTGCATCTCGATAAAAGGCCAGGGCCTTGAGCGCCATCGGAGAGTCGGCAAAAATTGGCACCCGGCGAATCTTGCCAGACTGCATTAATTCGCGCAGCTGCACCAAAATAACTTCGGTTCGGTCGACTGCAAATGCCGGAATAAGCACCGAACCGCCTCGATCGACAGTCTGATTGATTACTTCGGCAAAGTCATCAGATGCTTTGACGTGCTCGCGGTCACCATAAGTTGACTCTGTGATGATCGCGTCATATTTTCCGGCTGGCAAACCGGCAGGTGGGGCAAGCAAAGGGTGGTTTGTGCGGCCGAGGTCTCCGGTGAACAAAAGGCGCTTGCCGAAGAATTCAATTTCTAGGTATGCCGCGCCAAGAATGTGGCCCGCTGGGTGAAAAGTCACGAATGTTGAATCGGCAACTTTTGTGCGCTGGCCAAATGGCTCGACTTTAAATTGTGAAATTGCGCGAGTGGCATCTGGTTCTTCATACAGCGCTTTTGGGCTCTCGTGTTTTGAAAAGCCCTTTGCCGCAGCATATTTTGCATCTTCAGTTTGAATGCGAGCCGAGTCGAGCAAAATCACCTCGGCAAGTTTCGCGGTGTATTCAGTTGCGTGGATTTTGCCGCGAAAGCCGTCTTTGACCAACTTTGGAAGATAGCCGCAGTGGTCTAGGTGGGCGTGAGACAGGATCACCGCATCGACTTCACCGGGATCAACTGCAAGTGGCTGCCAGTTTTTGAGGCGAAGTTCTTTGAGGCCCTGAAACATTCCGCAGTCGACCATGACTTTGGTGCTGCCATTGCTGAGCAAAAAACGGCTGCCGGTGACAGTGCCTGCAGCACCTAAAAACTGAATCGTTGGATACCCCATATGTCGAAGTCTAAGTGAGTTCGCTGACATGATTCGATGCGAGAATCAAAGCGTGCCCAACAAATTAATTGCGCGAATTATCAAAGGTGATTATTCATTTCTAATCGCCTCAATGGCCAGTCTCATTGGTGGCTTGCTAGCAGGCAGTTTTGGTTTCGGGGTTTTGGCTATTTTTGCCTATGCCGTTGGCGCCGCTGTTGGCTTTTATCTTGCGAGCGTTTGGGTGATTCGTGCAATTCGCCATCGCGAATTTGGCAGCGATGTGCTTGCGGTGATTTCGATAGCGGCAACCGCGCTCACTGCCGAATGGCTAGCAGCCTCGGTGATTTCGGTAATGCTAGCAACCGGTCGAGCACTTGAATCATGGGCCGAGGGTCGAGCGCGCCAGCAACTTGAAGCGCTTCTTTCTCGGGCACCTCAAATAGCCCACAGAGTTAACCGAGGCGTTGTAATCGAAGACATTCCACTTGCTCAGGTTGCAATTGGCGACCGCTTGATGGTTCGCTCGGGCGAAGTTGTGCCGATCGATGGAACGCTTGAGACCGATGGCACCTTTGATGAGTCAGCGTTGACCGGCGAGCCGATTCCGCAGTGGCGATCAATCGGCGAAGAGGTTTCATCAGGAGTGCTGAACAGCGGTTCAACTATTGAGCTAACCGCGATTCGCAGCGCCGCTGATTCGACATATTCGAACCTAATTCGACTAGTGCAGCAGGCTCAGGCCAGCAGTGCCGCCGGAGTGCGCTTGGCTAACAAATGGGCTGTGCGTTTCGTGCCGTTTGCGATTGGCTTGGCGCTTTTAGCGTGGGCCATTAGTGGTCGAGTCGAAAATGCCGTCGCGGTCATCGTGGCTGCCACGCCTTGCCCGCTGATTTTGGCCGTGCCGGTCGCAATCATCTCAGGAATGTCGAAAGCAGCTAGTCGAGGGGCAATCATCAAGGGTGGCGCTGCTCTTGAGCAGTTGGCGCGCGCAAAGACAGTGCTGCTGGATAAAACCGGCACTCTCACGCACGGTGGGCCCCAAATAAGTGAAATTTGTGTGATTCCAGGTGCAAATGCAGACAAGGTATTGGCCGTGGTTGCGTCGCTTGAACAAGCCAGCCCACACGTGGTTGCGCACGCTATCGTGCATGCCGCTAAATCACGCGGATTGCAGCTGACTCGACCAACTGAGGTCAAAGAAGAGCACGGGCATGGCCTAACCGGCATGGTTGATGGTCACGAAGTTTTTGCCGGGCAACCAGACTTTGCCTTGCCTGAATGGGCCAAGCTCAGCAGTTCGCTGATAATCGCAGTTAGGGTTGAGCGCAAATTAGTTGCGGTGATTGGGCTAGATGATCCGGTTCGCGAAGAAGCGGCCGAGACGATTTCTAAGCTTCGCGACCTAGGGGTTTCAAAAATTCTCTTAGTGTCTGGTGACCGAAAAACAACAGCTGATGAAATTGGCCTGACTGTGGGCGTTGACCGGGTTTATGCGGAATTCAAGCCCGAGCAAAAACTTGATTTGGTTCGAAGCGAAATGCAAGCATCGAGAGGTGCCGTAATCGCGGTCGGCGATGGAATCAATGATGCCCCAGCCTTGGCCGCTGCAAGCGCTGGCGTTGCAATGGGCGCCAGAGGCTCGACCGCAGCCAGCGAGGCCGCTGATGTTGTGATTGTTGAAGACTCAATAAGCCACTTGGCGACAGCTATTGAAATCGCTCAAGGCGCAAGGCGTCGCGCACTTCAGGCATCGGGTCTTGGCATGGGTCTGGCAATTTTGACGATGCTGGTTTCCGCATTTGGTTTGTTCAACGCCACTGCTAGCGCTGTTTCGCAAGAGCTAATTGATGCCGCGGCAATTCTTTGGGCTCTTGTGCCGGTTGCCCTGAACAGATCAAAAAAGAGCTAGTTCAAGCGGCAGAACTTTTCGATTTTGGCTTTTGGCCCTGCCACAATCAAAAAGTCATTTTTGGCAATAACGGTTTCAGGGGTTGCCGGCTCATAGGTGTCGTCACCATGACTAGTTGCAACCACAATCACGCCATACTTTGCCCTAAGCCCAAGCTGATTCAGGGATTTTCCGTCAAAATCTGTGGCTGCCTCGGTCTTCGCCATCACAAATGTGCCGTCGATTTCAACATAGTCGAGCTGATCACCAGCCACCTGGTGTGCGATTCGCTTTCCCATGTCTTTCTCAGGAAAAACGACATGCTGCACGCCAAGTTGACGCAAAATGCGGCCGTGGGCATCGCTGGTGGCTTTTGCCCAAACATCGGCAACGCCAAACTCGAGCAACATCGATGCGGTCAAAATGCTCGCCTCGACGTCGCTGCCAATTGCGACCACGACGCGGTCGAAGTCACGAATGTTTAGCTCTTCAAGAGTGTCTGCGTTTGTGCAGTCAGCGGTGACCACGTGAGTCAACTCAGCAGCAAGGTTCTGAACAAGGTTCTCGTCGGTGTCAACACCCATAACCTCACGGCCCGTGGCCATTAGTTCGCGCGCGAGTGCCGTGCCAAAACGACCAAGGCCGATCACGGCAATCTTTGATGCACCCTTGTGATTTTTGCGACTAGCCAATTAGTGGCCTCTCTTTCGGTAATTCAATGTGCGATTTAACACGGCGAACTGCAAGTGCTGATGCCACTGCGGTTGGGCCGATGCGGCCGATAAACATCAGTGCAATCAAAATCAACTGGCCAGCGGCCGGAAGCTGGCTGGTTATTCCGGTGCTCAAACCCACTGTCGCGAAGGCAGAAATCACCTCAAAAATAATCTGATCGGTGCTGAAATCGGTGAGCACCTGCAGCGCGATTATCGCCGTGGTCACGGCAGCACTCGCAAGCGCCACAATGGCCAAAGCCTGACGATGAATCGATCGTGAAAGTCTGCGGTTGCCAACATTCACCGCACCCTGACCTCGAACTTCGGTCCAGACGATAAAGAACAAGATTGCGATTGTTGTGATTTTCAGACCACCGGCTGTTCCGGCACTGCCGCCTCCGATGAACATCAAGATGTCAGTGACCAGCCATGAAGCATCGTGCATCTTAGAGACATCTATTGCATTGAAGCCCGCGGTTCGAGGTTGCACTGCCAGGTTGAACGCGTTCAAGACTTTTGTCCAAAAATCCATCGGGCCCAAGGTCGCCGAATTGTTCCACTCGAGCGCACCGAGCGTCAGCGTTCCTCCAACGAGCAGAATTGCAGTGCCCCAAAGCACAATCTTGAGAGTTAGCGACCAGTGCACTGAAGACTCAATGATGCCGGCCACCTGACGGTTTTTGGCGCGGCGGGCAACTCGACGAATCAGCTCAAACAAAACCGGAAAACCAACGCCACCCAGAATAATCAGCGCATCGATGGTCAAAATGACCAGCGGGTCTCTGTTGAAGCTAATCAAGCTGTCTGAATAGAGCGCAAAACCAGCGTTGTTGAATGAGGAGATTGCGTGAAAATATCCGTGCCAAATTGCATCAGGCCACGAATAGCCATATGTCAAATTAAATCTAAAAGCCAGAACCCAAGCCATGGTTGTTTCGATTAGGGCGCTCAAAATAAAAACCCGGATAACCAGCTTGCGGGCATCACCGGCACCAAGCGCACTTGACTCTGATGTTGTTGTCAAGCGCGTTCTGAGACTGAGCTTGCGGGCTAGCACCAATGCAATTAGCGATGTGAACGTCATGACACCGAAGCCGCCGAGCTTGATCATCGCCAAAATAACAAGGTGCCCGAAGGGCGTCCAGAAAGTTGCAGGGTCAACGGTTGAAAGGCCGGTTACGCAGGTGGCTGAAACTGCTGTGAAGAGTGCGTCTAGCGGATTGCCATAGGTTGCGGATGTTTTAGAAATGGGCAAGGTCAACAAGACAGTGCCGGCGATGATGATCATTGCAAACGCAAAAATGACCACGCGAGCCGGATTAAACAGCTGGCTCTTTATTGAACCTCTGACGGTCTCGAAATTGCTCACGTTTGCCCTTGTTTGGATTGCCCGCTGTTTGAGGCAACCCGCTTAATGCTAGCTGCGTGAGCGCTGAATGTTCACATTGCTGAATGCCGACAGTTCGCAAAATGAAGTTGGGTCTAAATTGAAACTGTGCCTGAATTGCCAGCTATCGCTCGACGCGTGGTCATCGTCGAAGATGACAACCTGACTCGAATGATTTTGGCCGAGCATTTGTCTAAGGCTGGCTTTGAAGTTCAAACGGCGAGCTCCGCCTCACAAGCCGAATCGATATGTGCCGCCTTTGACCCCGACGCCGTTGTTTTAGACGTTGATCTCGGAATTGGCCCAAACGGTTTCGACCTAGCCGATTCACTGCAACTCAGCTCACCTGGCATCGCCATAGTTTTTTTGACTCACCTGCCTGACTCGCGCTTTAGCGGCCGAAGCACACAGAGCCTGCCTAGCGAGATTGCATATTTGAACAAAAACAAATTGGTCGATGGCCACAGTCTGATTCAGGCGCTTGAGTCAGTTTTGCACGGCGAGGTTAGCGCCATGCCTCGAGATGACATAGATCCCACTCGCCCACTAGCCCAGCTTTCGCAGAATCAAATCGAAGTTTTGCGCATGATTGCTTTAGGGCTAACCAATCAACAAATCGCAACCGCGCGCCACACCAGCATCCGTGCGGTTTATGGATTAATTTCACGCGCCATGGTCGCGATTGGCGCCGATGAAGAAGCCGAGGGGGCCGGCCGAGTTGTAGCGGCTAGGGCATATATGTTGGCCGCCGGAATCCCGGTGGCGGGTGGGCAAAATGACCAACTCAGCTAGGCGACTGGCAGGTCTGCGGGATATTTTTAGCGCGTTGTGGAAAAAGTTGCCAAACTCGAGTGCTTTTGATGGCTATGTGATTGGGCTTTTTGCTGTTGCATCGATTTGGGTCACCATGGTGGTTGATCTTGCTCGCTCTGATGAACCTGCCAGCGCCTGGATAATTGCGGGAACCATTTCGATGCTCGCCGGAGTTGGCTGGCTTTTGCTCGCGCGAACTCAAATTTCGAGAATAATCGCGCTGCCAGCCGCAAGTGCGATCGTTGTCGGTGCATACGCAGTGGCTGGATTAATCAGAAATGTGACCCTCGACATAGCCTGTCAAGCACTTGGCATTGCCCCTCCGGCGAATCGAGTTCTAATCTCTATTTTTTCGACAGCTGTGCTCTTGGTTTTCGCCAACTTCACCGCCAGTCGACGACGCGATGCTCAGCGTCTGCAGAGTTCACTATTGATTGATCGCCAAAAACTAATTTGGCTAGGCGCCTCATATGACGAAAAGGTGCTGCAGGCCCAACGTGATTTAATCCGCCAGCTTGAAACCGAACTATACCCTGCAATTCGCAGGGTTCTAGAGAAATTAAATCCAGATAAAGGCTCTCGCGCTCCCGAGATCTCAAATGACTTGGTGACCACGGTTTCAAATGTCGTGCGGCCGATTTGCGATCGACTAAGTGAATCAACCGACACAATCATCGAGCAATTAGACAGCATTGCCGGCCGGCCTTTCGAAACCCTGAAGCCGCAAACTCGATTTTCGATTCGCCGAGCGCTGAGGCCAAGTCGCACAATTGCAACCCTGTTGTTTGTCGCGATTAGCATCTCGCCGGCCCTAGGCGAAGACAGCAACTTTGCTAGCTTCGCGATGCTAAGCCTGGTTGCCTGGGTCATCGCAATAACCACTCGCCTGGTTTGGCCAAAGCGATTTGACCAAGTCTCTGCCGGTGTTGGCTTGAGTTTGGTTTCAGCAATTTATGCGATTGCTTTTTTGATTTCAGTTTTTGCAATTCGTGGCTTCGGAGCCGCTGACCAGACTCTTTTTGTTCAGGCCAGTTTTGCAATCGGCGGAGCAATTATTTTGGCTCGCTTGTCGTTCATGAGTCAGTCAAGGGCTGCCGTTGAGCGTGAACTCAAAGAACAGAATGAGAAACTTTCGCAACTAATCAGTCAACTTCGTCGGCAGATTTGGCTGATTCGACGAAATGCCGCTTGGGTTTTGCACGGTCCAATTCAGTCGGCATTGATTTCGTCGGCGATGTCTCTGGCTAAAGATGATTTGACCGACCCCGAACGAGCTGTGATAGCCCACCGAATCGAAGAGGCAGTTGCGTCGCTTGAATCTAATGAGTCGATGAAGCCTCAACTCGACGCAGCACTGACAAGCATCGCGAATGTTTGGTCTCGGTCTTGCGAGGTTGACTGGCATGTTGATTCTGACCTTTTGAAATCACTCGAATCAGACACAGACACCACCACCTGCCTAATCGAAATTGCCAGCGAAGGCGTCAGCAACGCGATTCGACACGGCATGGCCAAACATGTGATTGTTTCAATTAGCGAGCTTTCGCCGATCAAAATTCGACTAGATGTTCTCGACGATGGTGGCGGAATCGCAATTAGTGCGCAACCAGGATTGGGGTCGGCGATGCTTGATCAGATCTGTCTTGAGTGGAGTCGCGAGCGAGTTCAGAATGGAACACTTTTGACCGCCGAAGTGATGCGAAATTCAGAATTCACGCCGCGTTAGCAATTCGTCACAACTGCATGTTCACAGGCGTGAACATCGCTAATTCTTCGCGATTAGCCACAAATAGAGTGATGCCCGAGGCGGGTTGCCTCATGAAATCTTGAGATTCAAGGGGCAGTCATGTCGGTCGAAATTCGCAGAATCATCAGCATCGTTTTGAGCATTGCTCTCGGTCTCGCGACCCTGGTTGGCGTTAGCGCCGCTCCGGCGAGCGCATCCCCGGCCTTGCCTGCTAACTGGGATGGATACGGTCTTAAAGAGATCGAGCGCTACGTAGGAAAATACCAAGCATCGACCGATGGATTTTCAAAATATGGGACTACGCCAGCTCAAAGCTCAGGCAACTTTCAAGTTCAAAAGCTAGACGCAGGGGCATCGGTGACCCGAGCATTTTTGTCTTCGGCAAGTGGAGATAATGGAAATGCTATTTCAGCAGCTCCAACAACCACAGTTAATGGGTCGGTCGTAACTTGGGGCACTCGTAATCATGCTGGTAAATGGACAAACTACCTGGCAGACGTTACTGCGGCCGTGAACTCAACTCTCACGAATGCAGCAGCGGGAACAATCGACATCCCCGTGGTCTATGACGCGAGTGGCAACATCTCGACGCACACTCCGACATTCTCAACAGGCGTTTCATTGACAGTCATCTTTAGCAACCCAAACATGACAAATGACGCGAGTGTTATCTACTACTTCGGAACCTCAAATTCTTCAGGGCAAAATATGGTTCTGTCGTTTGCAGAACTCAACGCGACGCCCCCTACGGGCTCTTGGCTATCACTAGGAATCGGCTGGAGCCAAGGTGGCGATAACGTAAACGCCCAGTACTCAACAGTAAAAGCAAAAAATAATTTGCAAAGCGCATTCACCGACCTAAGCGGATCTGCAGGTGGTTGTGATGACACGATAAATAACCCCAGCGCTTGTGGCGACTCACTTCTTGGCCTGCTCACGGTTGGTGGCGTTGGTGACAGCACTGCAAACCCAGCAACAATCAGCAGCACAGCCGCAGATGATGAGCTCTACAACATGGACGGATTTCTGGCGCAGGGCGTAAACAGAATCACGCTGAATACAACAAACGCCTCTGGCGACGACAACATTTTTCAGGCTGTACTGTCGGTTCCATTCATTTTGGACTACGAGGCAAACTTTGATTCAGCAGGCGGGTCGGCAGTTGCAACAGAATTTTGGACAACTTCAGTTCGCGCATTAACCAACTCGGTTCGCAGCGGGTACTCATTCGACGGCTGGTTCCTTGCAAACGGAACCACTGCGATTCAGTTTCCTTACACCCCAGCATCATTTGCGAACCAGCAGTTCTATGCCCACTGGACTCAACTGACATACACAGCTTCATTTGACACACACGGTGGCAGTTCCGTTGCTGGCATCGTTTACACAACAAGCATCACCTTGCCAGCTGCTCCAACTAGGGCTGGTTATACGTTTACAGGTTGGTACACAGCTGCCGTTGGCGGAAACTACTTAGGAATCACCTACACGCCGCAAACACCAGCCAACCTGACCATTCACGCTCAGTGGTATCCATTGCCTTCAAATAACAACTCTGGTGGCGGCTCTTCGAGCTCGCCAACCCCAACGCCGACACCAACCGCAACGCCAGAACCAACAATTGAGCCAGTCGTTGTGGCGCCCGCACCAAAACCTCGCAAGACTGCAACGCTGATTGTTGCCGGTTTCGCAGATGGATCACCGATTTTGGCCAGCGTCACCAAAGCTAAAATCACCAAGTTCGTCAATGCCCACAAAACATATAAGAAAGCTCTCTGCACCGGATACACCGAGGGCCCGACAGTTCTCAAGGGCGATGCGGCGCTTTCTAAGCAACGCGGACTGAACGCTTGTGATCTGGTGCGAATTTTGACCGGCAGAAAGATCTCTGTTGCTTCTGTTAGCGCCGTGCAGTCGACAATTGAAAGCGCGCAGAACCGCAGAGTCAAGATTGTCTTGATTAGTCGCTAGGTTGAGGGCTGCCAGGCACCGATTCTGATTAGTCGGGCCTTGGCGGCGTCTTCAATCGGTGACTCTGGGCCAATGGCTAGCCTCATGGCTTTGAGAGCGAATCTGGTCACAGGAGTGACTAGCCATTCAGGTGCGGTTTTGAGCGCTAGCCGTTCGCGATAATTGTGATCAAGTGAATTGACGGCTGCGGCGAAGAGCAAACGATAGATGACTCTCGCCACCGGAGGCAACGGCGGAAACTGAATGAACTGAATCACCTGACGAGTGTGTTCGTTGACCACTAATTGGCTGTCGAATTCATCAATTGCCGCCTCGAGTTCGGCCTCGCTCATCGGCGCTGAGGTCAGACCCAAAGGTTCGACCGAACGCGACCAGAGTGAAACATAAGAGTCTGCACCACCCGGAATCGGGGTTGCTGAATATTTCTGATGAGCACGAAGGAATGAATCCATAAATGCGATGTGCACCCAGAGAAGCAAATCTGTGTCGGCGGCACGATAGGCCACTTTGTCGCCAGTGGCTTTTTGATATTCGCCGGTGACACGCTCGTGCAGTCGATTGACCCTCGAAGCTTCGTTTTTGATTGCCTCAGTCGAACCAAATGTGGTGACAGTTAGCCAACGAATTGTTCCCGCTAGTCGACCAAGCGGATCTTGCTCATAGCGCGAATGCTGAGCCACTCCGGTTAGCGAACCCGGATGCAGCGCCTGCATTAGAAGTGCACGGATGCCCCCAACTAGAGTGCCGAAATCAGCGTGAACCACCCACGGCGCATCGGTGGGCAGAAATAGGCCGGGCTCGTCGCCGTCTGCGACAATCGGCAGCCAAGGCGGAATGCCATCGGGGTCTTGTGACAAAAATGAGCGAAAACGCTTAGATAGTGCCTCTTGAAAGCGAGTGTTGGTTTTTCGGGTCATCGAATCTCACGCATCACTTTCGGTTCCGTTAGGTGAAACCGAAGCCACCAATCTGAATTCCCGAGTTCGCGGAAATTTATGAATTTCTACTCAGAGACTGCACCAGACAAAACCAACTGAACAACCCTTGTGCCAGAAGATGAAATTCGCACCGGGATTCCCCAGTCTTGCTGATGAATGTGACAGGTGGCGAATTCGGTTCCGTCGTCATCGCACGAGGCGCCGCGAGCTGCAACGTGCAGCCATTGAAGACATGAGCGAGCGCGATGTGGCCAAA
>CALDKR010000214.1 GCA_937898095.1 uncultured Rhodoluna sp. | reverse complement strand
TCTGGCTGAAATTGAGGCGCTTGCTGCCGAAGGTGTAATTGAAGTCACGTTGCTTGGTCAGAATGTAAACACCTACGGTGTCGAATTCGGAGACAAAGGTGCGTTTGCCAAGCTTTTACGTGCGGCCGGTCAGATTCCAGGAATCGAGCGTATTCGTTTCACCAGTCCGCACCCAGCCGCGTTTACCGACGATGTAATCGAAGCAATGGCCGAAACGCCGACCGTCATGCATCAGCTGCACATGCCGCTTCAGTCAGGCAGTGATCGAATTCTCAAAGAGATGCGACGCTCGTATCGCATGTCTAAATATCTTGGAATTCTTGAGCGTGTGCGTCAGGCAATGCCGAATGCTGCCATCAGCACAGACATCATTGTTGGCTTTCCGGGTGAAACCGAAGAAGACTTTCAGCAGACAATGCAGGCCGTTCGCGACGCACGCTTTGCAGTGGCCTATACATTCCAATATTCAAAGCGACCGGGAACACCTGCAGCAGATCTTCCTGACCAGCTTTCAAAAGAGGTTGTTCAAGACCGCTACGAGCGTCTAATTGCATTAGTCAACGACATTGCTTGGCAAGAGAATCAAAAGCAAATCGGGCTAACGGTTGAGGCTTTGGTTATGAACGAGGGTCGAAAAGATAGCGCCACCAATCGAATGTCTGGCCGAACACAAGAAAACCGCCTTGTGCACTTTGAGATTCCAGCGGGCGCGCAAATCCCTCGCCCAGGCGATCTAGTCAAAGTGAAAGTCACAGACGCCGCTCCTTATCACCTGCTTGCAGATCAAGATTCTGATGCGGTTTACGAACTTCGCCGCACAATCGCCGGCGACGCATGGGATCGCGCCGAAGCCGCTAGCTGCGCTGTTCCCGAGCCAGGCGCAGTCAAGGGTCGTGCGTCACTTGGCATTCCGGTCGTGCGAAAGCCCGACTAAAACTCTTGAACAGCAACGTTCGACTCATAGCCGTTGTCGGGCCAACCGGCACCGGCAAATCTGACCTTGCACTTGACATTGCAGCCGAGATTATTGCTCGAGGCGGCAGGGCAGAAATAATCAACTCTGATTCGATGCAGTTTTATCGCGGCATGGATATCGGCACTGCAAAACTAGCCGTCGATGAGCGCCGAGGGATCGAGCACCACATGCTCGATGTTCTTGAAATCACTCAAGAATCAACTGCCGCAGACTATCAAGCTCAGGCTCGGCCAATCGTCGAAAATCTGCAGGCAAAAGGTGTCACGCCGATCGTCGTGGGTGGCTCAATGCTCTATGTCGCGGCACTGCTAAACACATTCGAATTTCCTGCGCGCGACGAAGCATTGCGTGCCCAGTTAGAAAAAGATTTGCTTGAGTCTGGCCCTCATGCAATGCATCGCAAGTTGGCTGAAATTGACCCTGGTGCCGCGAGTCGAATCATCCCTGAAAATGGGCGCAGAACAGTTCGCGCGCTTGAGGTTGTTATGTCAACCGGAAAACCTTTTGCCGCAGCTCTGCCTGAAAAAACCGAAAGCTGGCAGCCAGTGCTTGAAATAGGCCTGAACAGCGATCGTGAACACCTGGTCGGGCGGCTGCATAAACGTGTCGAAAAAATGTGGCAGATTGGCTTGGTCGATGAGACTCTGGCCCTTGAGCCCTTTGGAATCAGAACGGGAAAGACCTCGAGTCAGGCGATTGGTTATTCGCAGGCGCTGCGCCAAATCGACGGACTGATGACTGAGGCTGAAGCCATCGAAGACACTGCGCGCCTAACCGCGCGCTATGCAAGGCGCCAGGTCTCTTGGTTCAAGCGAGACGAGCGCATAAATTGGCTGGATTATCAGGATCCGAATTATCGCGATAGGGCATTCGAACTGGTTCGCAGCCAGCTTGAGCTCTAGCCGTGCAATTAGGCTTGAGGCATGTCAAGCATTTTGCAATTCACCAAAGGCCACGGAACAGGCAATGATTTTGTTCTGTATTTAGACCCAGAAGGCGAGCGCCGGCTGACTCAGCAGCAGATTGCAAAGATTTGCGACCGTCATTTTGGAATTGGTGCTGACGGAGTAATCCGAGTCATTCGCAGTCGCGCTCTTAGCGAAGGTGCCGAAATTCTCAAAGTTGAGCCATCAGCTGAATGGTTTATGGATTACTACAACGCCGACGGCACAACCGCAGAAATGTGCGGCAATGGCACGCGGGTGTTCGCAAGATATTTGACCGAGAAGGGCTTAGTTGAACTAAACGAGGGTGCAACCCTGTCGATTGGAACCCGCGCCGGAGTTAAGGATCTTCAGCGAAACCTAGCCGGCTTCGCCGTAGACATGGGTCGCTGGAAGCTCGACGGTGAAAGCCTTGTCAGTGCCGCCAACCTCGACGTGGCTCGTCCAGGGTTGGGCATCAATGTCGGAAACCCCCACGTTGTTGTAGCCCTTGCTGAAAACAGCGAGTTGCAGAATTTGGATCTTGGACGTGCCCCAGCGCTAGACCCGCAGCCCGAGCATGGCGCAAACATTGAATTTGTGGTCCCTGCTGATCCGATGGTGAAAGACGGAACCGGCTACATTAGCATGCGCGTCTTTGAGCGTGGCGTGGGTGAAACGCTGTCATGCGGAACCGGAATTGTCGCTGCAGCGCTAGCGACCCGTCACTGGGCCGGCCAAAATGCCCCAAATCAATGGTCAGTGACTGTGCCAGGTGGCACTTTAGGTGTGCGAATGTTTGCAACTGAAGAGGGCGAGCACGTGGGCCTAAGCGGTGCTGCGGTGCTAACTTTTGAGGGCGAAATCGACCTAAGCGCCCTGTAGTTTGCGTTTGACGCGCAGAACTCTAAAGCCTTTTGCGCTGTCGACTCTGATGACAGAGCCCTGGGTGGCAAATTCAGATTCAAGCCAGCGCTGAAGCGAGTCTGCGCCAAGATTTTTCTGAACCACAAGATAGCTTTCGCCACCTGCAGTTAATCTGGGCAGCCAAGTTTGCAAAATTTCATGCAGCACCGCTTTTCCAACGCGAATCGGCGGGTTTGACCAGATGCCGGTGAATTCGATGTCTTTGGGCACATCTTCGGGCTTGCAAACTCGTATGTTGGTCAATCCAAGTCGGTTTGCATTCATCGCGGTTAGGTCGAGCGATCGCTGGTTCACGTCAACCGCCCAGACGATAGATTTTGGCGAGGTTATGGCGAGCGCAATGGCAATTGGCCCCCAGCCGCATCCGATGTCGAGCAAATTTCCACTCGGAGGCACTTCATCCAGGTGATTTAGCAACACTGCTGTGCCCTGGTCTAGGTGCTCGGGGCTAAAAACGCCTCCGGCAGTGGTCAATTTAAGTGCGCGCCCAGCAAGTTCAACTTGAATTTCTCTGGGCTTGAATTCGGTGTCTGGGTCTGAAGAAAAATAGTGTTCTTGAGACATAGCGAAACACTAACAGATTCGCGAATAGGGTTTAAGAATGACCAAATCGCTCGACGTCTTCGATTCTGAAGAATCAAACACTTCAAAATCTCGAGGCGAGCAAGTTATTGATCGCATTTTGCGACGTGGCGAAAAGGCCGCCGCGCTCGGCGATTTTGAAACACACGGATACAGCGATTCGGACGGCGATCAGCTAGACCGTGAGGAGCGCTCGGCACTTCGTCGAGTTGCAGGGCTATCGACCGAACTGCAAGACATTTCAGATGTCGAGTATCGCCAGCTCAGGCTTGAGAAAGTTATTTTGATTGGCATTTGGGGCGAAAACTCACTTGAAGATGCCGAAAACTCTCTTCGTGAATTAGCGGCGCTGGCCGAAACTGCCGGTGCTACAGTGCTCGATGGCTTGCTTCAGCGGCGCGCACACCCCGACCCGGCAACCTTTCTAGGCAAGGGCAAGGCTCAAGAGCTAAAGCAATTAGTGGCCGCCGCCGGGGCCGACACTGTCATCGCTGATACTGAGCTAGCGCCTTCTCAGCGTCGAGCCCTTGAAGATGTCGTGAATGCCAAGGTAATTGACCGCACCGCTGTCATTCTCGACATATTCGCCCAGCATGCAAAAAGCCGAGAGGGCAAGGCGCAGGTTGAGCTTGCTCAGCTGGAATATTTGCTCCCTCGCCTTCGTGGTTGGGGTGAATCTATGTCGCGCCAGGCTGGCGGTCAGGCCGCCGGAGGTGTTGGCATGGGTTCACGTGGTCCGGGTGAGACCAAAATCGAGCTCGATCGCAGGCGCATCAACACCCGCATGGCCAAACTGCGCAAGCAAATTTCCGCAATGAAACCAGCGCGCGAGACCAAGCGCGCAAATCGCAAAAAGAATCAGGTTCCATCGGTTGCAATTGCTGGATACACCAACGCCGGCAAGTCATCATTGCTGAACAAAATGACTCAGGCGGGCGTTCTCGTCGAAAACGCACTGTTTGCAACGCTAGATCCGACCGTGCGCAAAACGGCTACACCAGACGGTCGCGCCTATACGTTGGCCGATACTGTTGGTTTCGTCAGAAACCTGCCTCACCAACTGGTTGAGGCTTTTAGGTCGACCCTCGAAGAGATTTCAGACAGCGACTTAGTTGTTCACGTTGTTGATGCTTCGCACCCTGACCCAGCTGGCCAGATAGCCACTGTTCGCAACGTTATTGGAGAGGTCGGAGCAAGGAATATTCCTGAGTTGATTGTTTTCAACAAGATCGACTTGGCCGATGACACCCATCGCATGGCTCTTCGAGGAATGGCACCGGGGTCAATTGGCGTCTCGGCGAGAACGGGCGAGGGGATTGACGAACTACTCGAACGCATCGCATCGCTGCTGCCTGAGCCAAATGTTGAGATTGCAGCGGTTATTCCGTATAGCCGTGGCGACATCGTTTCACGACTGCACTTGAATAGCCGAATTATGGTGCTTGATTATCGCGAAAACGGCACATTCGTGCGAGCCATGGTTGCACCTGAGATGGCTGCGGAGTTGGCGCCATTCCAAGTAGTTGTCTAGTGCTGGCTGAGCCTTAAACCGAACGCAGAACTGCCACAACTTTGCCGAGAATCACGGCGTGGTCACCAAGAATTGGCTCAAAGCTTGAGTTTCGAGGCAACAGCCAAGTGTGGCCATCTCGTTGTTTGAAGGTCTTGACCGTAGCCTCTTCTTCGAGCATTGCGGCGACAATGTCACCATTTTCAGCGGTCTGCTGCTGACGAACCACGACCCAGTCACCATCGCAAATAGCAGCATCAATCATCGATTCGCCGACAACCTTAAGTAGGAAAAGGTCACCCTTTCCAACCAATTGTCGAGGCAACGGGAAAATTTCTTCGACATTTTGCTCAGCCGTAATCGGACCACCGGCAGCAATGCGTCCGACGAGAGGAACCATTGCAGCATCGCCGATAGGTGTTGAATTTTCGCGAACACTTGAGTCTTGGCCCTGCCAACCTTCGGGTTCGATCAGCACCTCGATAGCGCGAGACAGATTTGCATCGCGGCTAATGTAGCCGGCCAGCTCGAGCTGGTTTAGCTGGTGACTGACGCTGGCTGAAGACTTAAGGCCGACTTCATCGCCAATTTCACGCATGCTAGGGGTGTAGCCGCGATCAATTTTTGCTCGCATGATTACCTGCAGAATTCGCTCCTGCATTGCACTGAGGCTAGAAGCCCGTCGAGTCTGGCGTTTTTCTTCCATAATCGAAACCTTATTCGCATAATTTCGAATAATCAAACACATTTTCGAATAAATTTTGAAATTTTGCTTGACACGATGTCAGAGGGTGCGTTTATTGTTATTGCTATAGAACAAATGTTCGAAACGAAAATTCGAACAGAATCTAAATTCGGCCCGAAAGGATCCTGATTCAAATGGCATACATCGCAGCAAATTCAAGCAAGTTCAACTCTCGTGCCGTCGGCAGTGCAATGAATCGCCCAACTGCTCGCCTTGCCACTGTGACAAGCGCGCCTAACTACGCGCGACGCAGGTTCATTGTTGCCGCTACCGCCCTCGCGGTTGCTGCGATCACAGCGCTGTCAGCCCTCACCGGGCAGTCGGCTATTGCAACTAGCGAAACTGCAAAAACTGAATTCACCTATGTCACCGTTTTGGCAGGCCAAAGTCTCTGGCAAATTGCGGCAAAAGTAGCGCCGAATCAAGATCCTCGCGACTTTATTGCGGCCGTTGTGAGCCTCAATGGCCTAACCACTGCCGACGTCACTCCCGGTCAGCGCATCGCTCTTCCTTAGTCTTTTTAGCCACGCGGTAACCTTGTCGCATGGCTGAACTAGAAAATCTCCCAATTCGCGATGACCTAAAGGGGCAAAAGCCCTATGGCGCTCCGCAATTGCATGTTCCAGTCTCACTAAACGTCAACGAAAACACCCATCGAATCCCCGAGGCAGTTGCAGTAGACATCATCGGCCGCCTTGCCGCTGCAGTTCTAGACATCAACCGGTATCCAGATCGCGAATTTTTGGGCCTGCGGTCGGCACTTGCCTCGTACCTCGGCTTCGACCTAGAGCCACAAAACATTTGGGCGGCTAATGGCTCAAACGAAGTCCTTCAGCAAATAATGCAGGCATTTGGCGGCCCCGGTCGTTCTGCGCTGGGTTTCACGCCTACCTATTCAATGTATTCACTGTTGGCACAGGGCACGGGAACTGTCTATCTCGAGGGCACCCGTGATGCCCGATTTGAGTTGACCCCAGAGTCAATCAGAGAGCAAATTCTTGCCGCCAGGCCAAACATTGTTCTTCTGTGTTCGCCAAATAACCCAACCGGAACCCCGCTTAGCTTGGCATGCGTAATCGCCGCCTATGAGGCCTTGACAGAGGCTACGGGTGGCGTGCTTGTCGTCGATGAGGCATATGCCGAGTTCGGCGGCCAGAGTGAGGTTAGTGCAATTAGCTTGCTATCTGGTCGTGAGCGCCTGATGATTAGCCGCACAATGTCAAAAGCATTCGCTTTCGCTGGTGCGCGAGTCGGTTATCTTGCAGCCGACGAGGCAGTTGTCGATGCACTTCGCTTGGTTCGTTTGCCATATCACCTGAGCGCATTTACTCAAGCAGCCGCAGAGGCAGCGCTTGACCACGCCGATGAAATGCTTGCCACCGTCGCTGACATCAGACTCCAGCGCGATCGAATTGTCGATGAATTGTCAAAAATGAATCTCGACCCCTATCGATCAGATGCAAACTTTGTTCTTTTCGGGGGGCTAGATGATTCGAATGCGGTATTCGAGGCCTTGCTTGAGCAGGGCGTCTTGATTCGAAATGTTGGAATCCCAGGAACACTGAGAGTCACAGCCGGCACCGAGGCTGAAACTACCAAGTTTCTTCAAGCCTTGCGAGCCACGCTCGGTCGTTAGAATTAGAGCTTCAACTGTTCGCTGCATGCGAAAGGCATAAAAATGAGTCGTGTTGCAACTCTTCAGCGTCGCACCTCTGAATCTTCAATCGAGCTTTCGATCAATCTAGACGGCACCGGACGCGCCGATGTTTCGACATCTGTGCCGTTTTTCGATCACTTGCTAACCGCCTTCGCTAAGCACTCGCTAGTTGACCTTATTGTTCGTGCCACCGGCGACACTCACATTGATGTGCACCACACCGTCGAAGACACAGCCATCGTTCTCGGCCAGGCCATAAAGCAAGCATTGGCAGACAAAGCGCGAATTGGTCGATATGGCGATGCCACCGTGCCACTAGATGACGCACTCGCTCGCGCAGTGGTTGATGTTTCAGGGCGCCCTTATTTGGTGCACGATGGCGAACCTGCGGGTTTTGAATTTCACCTCATCGGCGGGCACTTCACCGGCTCGATGATTCGTCACGTTTTTGAGGCCATCGCATACAACGCAGGCATCACAGTGCACGTGAACGTTCTTGCCGGTCGCGACCCGCACCACATCGCCGAAGCAGAATTCAAGGCCTTTGCGCGCGCATTCCGCAAAGCTGTTGAGTTCGATGCTCGCGTTGAAGGCATTCCGTCGACCAAGGGTGCTCTGTGATTAAACCCCGCATTGCCGTTCTTGATTACGGCAGCGGCAATGTTCACTCGGTATGCAAGGCTTTGGTGTTGGCCGGTGCTGAAGTTGAACTAACTTCAGACCGCGAATCAACGCTGACTGCTGATGGTCTTTTGGTTCCGGGTGTGGGTGCGTTCACGGCCGTCATGAATCAGTTGAATGCCGTCAAAGGCGCTGAGATTATCGACAAGCGCCTGGTTGCAGGCAAAGCCGTTCTCGGCATTTGCGTTGGTCAGCAGGTCATGTTCGAGGCTGGAGTTGAGCACGGAATAGAAACCGAGGGCCTTGGCCAGTGGCCGGGGCGCGTCGAACTGCTTGACTCGCCAAAATTGCCACACATCGGCTGGAATACACTCGATGCTGCCGAAGGTTCGAAGCTGTTTGAGGGAATCGAAAATGAACGTTTCTATTTTGTGCACTCATACGGCGTAAAAAACTGGACCCTGGTAGCCGATGGCCCACTGAACCCACCGCTTGTGACGTGGGCAGAATACGGTTCAAAATTCATTGCCGCCGTTGAAAACGGGCCGCTTAGCGCAACTCAATTTCACCCAGAAAAATCAGGCCAAGCCGGCATTCGACTGCTCTCAAATTGGCTGAAAAATTTATAGAAAGATCAATATGGCTAAATATTTAGAACTTCTACCTGCGGTTGATGTTGCCGACGGCAAAGCTGTGCGCCTGACGCAGGGCGAGGCCGGTTCAGAGACTGATTACGGCAGCCCCCTAGAGGCTGCACAAACCTGGATCAACGCCGGTGCAGAATGGATTCACCTGGTTGACCTCGATGCCGCATTCGGACGCGGGGATAACCGCTCGATTATTCGTGAAGTTGTAGCAGCGTCGTCTGCAGTAAAAATTGAACTATCTGGAGGCATCCGTGACGATGCATCGCTTGAATCTGCGCTAGAGGCAGGAGCGACTCGAGTTAATTTGGGAACGGCTGCACTCGAAAACCCTGAGTGGACTGAAAAAGTTATTGCCAAGTTCGGCGATGCTATTGCTGTTGGTCTCGACGTTCGAGGCACAACACTTGCCGCCCGCGGCTGGACTCGCGAGGGTGGCGACCTGTGGGATGTTCTGGCCCGTCTTGAAGACGCCGGA
Organism: uncultured Rhodoluna sp.; assembly: GCA_937898095.1. Classification (GTDB taxonomy): domain Bacteria; phylum Actinomycetota; class Actinomycetes; order Actinomycetales; family Microbacteriaceae; genus Rhodoluna. Next base: position 8,250 of record CALDKR010000214.1, on the reverse strand, counting down.
TGTGCGCGTTATGTAGTCACAGACGTGACCAAAGACGGAACCCTCAAGGGGCCAAACATCGAACTTCTTCGTGAGGTCATGAGCCGCACCAGCAAGCCAGTTGTTGCATCTGGTGGCATTAGCTCGCTGCAAGACATCCGCGATCTTCGCGCGCTTGTTGATCAGGGGCTTGAAGGCGCAATTTTGGGCAAATCGCTTTACGCCGGCAAATTCACACTTGAAGAAGCACTGTCAATCGCCAGCAAGTAATTTCGGTTATGTCGCACAATCACTTCAATCCAAACCGATTCACAGATTCGGCAGGAGTGCCATGGCAGGGCCGTGCTTTTGAAGCAAACCCTTTTGCAGACGATGACGGAACGGCACGAACCGAACTAATTCAGGCCATCGAAAAGTTTCATGGATCAGGCGACCCCACCGCTGTTTTTGACGAATTCTGCAAATCGCGGCTTTTGATCCCACTGGTTGCTGCACTTGGCGAATCAGACGAAGGTGCAAACGGCCTGAAGGTCGACAAAAGCGCCGAGCTTTCAATCGTGACTGTTAGTGCACCAGACGGTGCAACCGCGCTTCCGGTTTTTTCTTCCGTTCAGGCAATGGCTGCATGGAACCCCTCAGCCAGACCTGTTCCAGCCGATGCGGTTCGCGTTGCGCTCGCCGCAGCATCTGAGGGCAACACAAGGGTCGTTCTTGATCCAACTTCAGCCACGGAGTTTGTCTTCCGTCGACCAGCAATTGCCGCCATAGCCCAAAGCCAAAGTTGGCTGGCTCCGCACCTAGATGCCAATCTGCGCGCTCAAATCATTTCTGCGGCAAATCTTCATGGAATTGTCGGCATCGCGCTATCAACCGGAGACCCGAAATCAAGACTTCAGGGCGCAGAGCTGCTAATCGAACTCAGCATTACTGCAGGATTGCGAAAGTCAGAACTCGATGAGTTGCTATCTGAGGTTGCAACGGCTATTTCCGCAATTCCCGACATTCACGCGCGTGTCGATGAAATGCGATTTGTGCTCAAATCAGTTAGCTAGAAGGCCAAACTCTCGAGTTAATTGACCGGACCGGTGAACTTTTCACCCGGGCCTGCGCCTGGGGCATCAGGAAACGGCGATGCTTCTCTGAAGGCCAGCTGAAGCGATCGCAAACCGTCGCGCAATGGGCGGGCGTGGTGGTCGCCGATTTCAGCCGCAGATGAAGTGACAAGTCCCGCTAACGCAGTGATCAATTTGCGGGCCTCATCGAGGTCTGCCGGTGCGCCGTCTTCACCGAGGCCACACTTGACCGCGGCTGCACTCATTAGGTGCACAGCAGTTGTTGTGATTACCTCGACCGCAGGAACCTCAGAAATGTCACGCATCTCGCCAGCTACATCTTTGAAATCTGACATTAGGGGCTTCCTCTTTCTAAAGTCTTTCTGCTAGGCTAGCCCATGGCTCCGAGGTTCGCCTCGGTCAGAAGTGGATTTAATCCCACCCGCGATAACCGCTCTTAGGTTGCCGGGTTAGCTTGGAAACATATTTCGTTTCTGTGCGTTGAAGTGGCAATGTGCCTGCCTCAGCGTGGCCAAAAAGTCACGTCTGAAGGAGACAAAGATCAGCGATCCACGCATCAATGACCGCATTCGCGTGCCAGAGGTTCGCCTCGTGGGCGCGGCTGGCGAGCAAATCGGCGTAGTCCGAATCGAAGAGGCCCTTCGCATGGCTCAAGAACTTGATCTTGACCTAGTTGAAGTTGCGCCTACTTCAAAGCCACCAGTTGCGAAACTTATGGACTTCGGCAAATTCAAGTATGAAGCTGCACAAAAGGTTCGCGAAGCACGCAAAAATCAGGTCAACACTGTTCTAAAGACTGCTCGTTTTGGTCTGAAGATTGATGCGCACGATTACGGCACTAAGCGTGCCCAGATTGAAAAATTCCTCAAGGCTGGCGACAAAGTCAAGGTCATCGTGGTGTTCCGAGGTCGCGAGCAGTCGCGTCCAGAAATGGGCATCAAGTTGCTACAAAAGCTTGCCGAAGAAGTTGCCGAATACGGCGCAATCGAGTCGACTCCGTCGATCGATGGCCGAAACATGGTGATGGTTATCGGGCCACTCAAGAACAAAGCCGACGCGAAAGCTGAGGCTAAAAAAGCGGCAGAGAAGGCAGCAAAGCTGTCAGTTATTGCCGAACCAAAAGAGCCAACCGAATCGGCTGCTGAATAAGCGGTCGACTAGAAAACAGGAGAAAGAATGCCAAAGCAGAAGACCCACTCGGGCGCCAAGAAGCGTTTCCGCTTCACCGGTAGCGGCAAGATCATGAAAGAGCAGATCAACATGCGCCACAACCAGGAGCACATGTCGAACCGCCGCAAGCGTCGTTTGAACGTAGACCAGGTTGTCTCACCAGCAGACTTCAAGACCCTCAAGAAGCTACTCGGCAAGTAAGCCCGACCTTTCAAGAATTTAGGAGCATTTTCCAATGGCAAGAGTAAAAAACGGCGTTAACGGTGCCAAGAAGCGCCGCACCGCACTAGAGCGCGCCAAGGGCTACCGCGGCCAGCGTTCACGTCTATATCGCATGGCTAAGCAGCAGATGCTGCACTCGTTGGTTTACGCATTCAACGACCGTCGTGCTCGCAAGGGTGACTTCCGTCGTCTGTGGATCCAGCGCATCAACGCAGCTGCCCGCTCAAACGGCATGACATACAACCGCTTCATTCAGGGTCTTAACCTGGCTGGCATCGAGGTTGACCGTCGCATCCTTGCAGACTTGGCAGTCAACGAGCCAAAGACTTTTGCAACCCTAGTTGCAACCGCAAAGGCGGCACTTCCAGCAGACACCTCAGCTCCAAAGGCTAAGTAGTAAATGCTGATTGATCCCAAAGCCGCAAAGGTTCGTGGGGTCGCCAAGCTCACCAAGAAAGACGCCCGGTCAGAGACCGGGCTCTTTCTGCTTGAGGGCCCTCAGGGTCTAAAAGAAGTTCTTGACCGACCCAAACTGGTTCAAGAGCTTTTTGCCACCGAAGAAGCGGTCGAGCGATATTCAGAACTATTCGATCGAGCCGAAGCCAATCGAATCCCCATTCAAATTGTCAGCGAGCCAGTGCTAAAGGCAATGACCGACACCACCACTCCTCAGGGGGTGGTTGCAGTGTGTCAGCAGCTCGATGTGAGCCTTGAAGAAGTATTCGCCGCTAAGCCAAAACTCATTGCATTGCTGGCAAATATTCGCGACCCCGGAAACGCGGGAACGGTATTGCGCGCCGCCGATGCGGCTGGTGCCGATGCGGTCATATTCAGTAAAAATAGCGTTGATGTTTATAACCCAAAAGTTGTTCGTTCAACCACGGGCTCGCTGTTCCACTTGCCAATCGTCATTGACGTTGAAATTGCCGATGTAATTTCTATGGCCAAGCAAAACGGGCATCAAGTTTTTGCCGCCAATGGCGGGGGAGAAGAGATTCCGACCCTTGGGGCTGCAACGCTTAGTGAATCAACAACATGGGTTTTCGGAAACGAAGCTTGGGGTTTCGAGCAGTCGACTCTCGATTTGGTCGACCGTCAAGTTGCGGTTCCAATCTATGGCGCAGCTGAATCGTTGAATCTGGCTACCGCTGCGAGTGTTTGTTTGTTTTCATCAGCATTCGCTCAAAACGCCTAAATCCGCGCCACTAAGCCGAATCCGCCGTCTAATCATTAGACTTAGAGGCCTATGTCTGAGCAAAATCTAATCACTCAAAGTGCCGTCGATGAGGCACTAGCCGAAGCGCTTGCTGCTGTTGCCGAAGCGACAGACTTGGCTGGCTTGAAGTCAGTGAAGTCTGCAGTTGTTGGCGACGCATCAAAACTTTCCCTGCTCAACGCACAGATTAAGACCCTGCCAAACGAAGCTAAAGCATCGGCTGGAGCCATGATTGGCAAGGCCCGCGCACAACTAAATGAGTTTTTCAGTGCTCGCGAGGCTGAATTTGCCGAGGTCGAAGAGCGAGCTCAGCTCGCCGCCGAATCTGTCGATGTCACCGCGGCTTCGATCCCTAGCTCATTCGGTGCACGTCATCCTTTGTCGCTTTTGCAAGATCAAATATCAGACGTTTTCGTTGGCATGGGCTGGGAGATCGCCGAAGGCCCAGAAATCGAACACGAATGGTTCAATTTCGACGCACTGAATTTCGATGCTGACCATCCAGCTCGCGCAATGCAAGACACATTTTTTATTGAACCCGTTGAGTCGCACTTGGTTCTGCGCACTCACACTTCGCCTGTGCAGGTTAGGTCAATGCTTGAACGCGAGGTTCCTATTTATGTGCTTTGCCCTGGTCGCGTCTTCAGAACTGACGAGCTCGATGCCACTCACACACCGGTTTTTCACCAGGTTGAGGGTCTTGCAATCGACAAGGGTCTGACCATGGCTGACCTCAAAGGCACTCTTGAGCACTTTGCTCGAATCATGTTTGGCCCCGATGCCAAGATTCGCCTTCGCCCAAGCTTCTTTCCGTTTACCGAACCCTCTGCCGAGCTAGATGTTTGGCACCCAGGTGCCAAGGGTGGCGCGCGTTGGGTTGAGTGGGGCGGTTGCGGAATGGTAAACCCAAACGTACTTATGGCAGCCGGAATAGATCCTGAGGTTTATTCAGGTTTTGCATTCGGCATGGGCATCGAGCGCACATTGATGTTTAGAAACGACGTAAAAGACATGCATGACATGGTCGAGGCAGACGTTCGCTTTAGCGAGCAGTTCGGATTGGTTTTGTAATGAGAGTCCCACTTAGTTGGCTAGCTGAATATGTTGACCTGCCTGGCGATGCCACGCCAGAGTCGGTGATGGCTGAACTCGTCAAAGTTGGGCTTGAAGAAGAGGGCGCACACCGTTTCGATTTGAGTGGGCCAATTGTTGTCGGCCAGGTGCTCGAATTCACACCTGAAGAGCAATCAAATGGCAAAACAATTCGTTGGTGCCAGGTTCGCGTCGCCCCCGAAGGTCAAAAAGCTGCGGATGGTGGCGAGGATGTTCGCGGAATTGTCTGCGGCGCCAGCAACTTCGAAGTCGGTGACAAGGTCGTCGTTTGCCTTCCTGGGGCTGTGCTGCCAGGCAATTTTGAAATTGCCGCCAGAAAGACATATGGCCACATAAGCGATGGAATGATGGCTTCGGCTCGAGAGCTAACCCTCAGCGATGATCACGAAGGCATAATTCGCCTGCAAAAAATGGGCCTAGATCCAAAAGTCGGCACCGACGTCTTTGAGCTTCTATCTCTCAATGAAACCGCAGCCGAGGTCAATGTCACTCCAGACCGTGGCTATTGTTTTTCAATTCGCGGCATCGCTCGCGAGTACGCTCACGCGACAAAGCAGGTTTTTCGCGATCCAAAGAGCAACGCATTTTTAGTCGGCGGCAGCGACTTCGACCTGGTTGTCGATGACAAATCGCCAATTCGCGAGCAGGCTGGCTGCGTTCGATTTGTTGCACGTGTGGTCAAGCATGTCGACCCGAATCGCCCAACACCACCGTGGATGGTCGCCCGCCTCAAGATGGCTGGCATGCGTTCAATTTCGCTGATTGTTGACATCACCAACTACGTCATGCTCGAACTGGGTCAACCGACCCACGCATACGATTTCGACAAGCTAAAGGGCGGCATCACCGTTCGTCGAGCAAAATCTGGCGAAACTCTAAAAACTCTTGATGGTCAGGTTCGCAAACTACATGCCGAAGACCTTTTGATCACCGATGAATCAGGTCCAATTGGTCTAGCGGGCGTCATGGGCGGAGAATCAACCGAAGTTACAAATTCGACAGTCAACGTTTTAGTGGAGGCTGCCTGCTTCGAGCCGGTCACAATTGCTCGCACTGCACGACGTCACAAGCTTTCTTCAGAGGCATCAAAGCGCTTTGAGCGCGGAGTTGACCCAATGATGGCTGACAATGCAGCAGCTCGTGTGGTTCAACTTCTCGAAGTGCACGCGCTTGGCGAAGCCGATTCGCTGGGTGCTGAATTCAGAGTTTCGACTCCGGCAAAGCCGATTTGGCTCCCTGCCGAATTCGCGAGCGAACTTGTCGGTGTCGAATACACAGTCGACGAAATCACCAGCACTCTCCATGAAATCGGATGTGTGGTTGCGGTTGTCGATGGCGGTTACGAAGTAGTTGCGCCGACCTGGCGACCCGACATCACCCACAAGACCGACTTGGTTGAAGAAATTGCTCGAATAACTGGCTATGACCGAATTCCAAGTCGAATCCCGGTCGCACCTCCTGGTCGCGGTCTAACCAATCGTCAAAAATTCCGACGATTGGTTATCAATTCGCTTGCAGCATCTGGGCACACAGAGGTATTGACTTACCCATTCCTTAGCGCAGAAGCAAACAGCCTGTTCAGCACTGCTGAACAGCCAAAGGCGGTATTAGCCAATGCACTGCAAAGTGAGGTTGCCGAGATGCGCACCGCAATTCTTCCTGGATTGCTTGAGGCGGCAAAGCGAAACCTCTCGCGCGGCCTCACGAATCTAGCCATTTTTGAAGAAGGTTCTGTCTTTTTGCCTGCTTCGCAAATCACAGCAAGCGAACTTTTGCCGATTGGCAATCAATTGCCTACTGAGTCAGACCTCAAGGCACTGCAGGCGCTAATTCCGCAACAGCCAAGGCATCTAGCTGGTGTATTCACTGGCGCACGTCGCGCTCAGCAGGTCAATCAGCCCTCAGAGGTGCGTGATTATCGCGATGCGATCAACGCGGCGCGAATTGCCGCCAAGACTCTAGGTCTCGAGATTGAGCTAAAGCAGGCTTCACCCAAGTCGTATCATCCTGGTCGATCAGCTGAGTTGTTTGCAAAGACAGTCAATGGTCTAGTCACCTTCGGTTTCGCGGGTGAACTCGACCCAAAGGTTGCCAAAGAACACGATCTGCCAAAACGAACTGCAATTTTCGAGATGAACCTTGACGCGCTTTTTGCTGCAGTTCCGCAGGTTCAGACCGCTGCTGCAATCAACATCATGCCGGCTGCAACTCAAGACCTATCGCTCGAGATTGATGAGCATGTTCCAGCCGCCGATGTTCTAAATGCCATCGCAAAAGGCGCCGGCGAGCTGCTAGAAAGCATTTCGCTGGTTGATGATTATCGAGGTTCAAATTTGCCCGAAGGCAAAAAGTCTTTGACATTTGCCTTGCGATTCAGGGCTGCAGACCGCACGCTAACGCAAGCCGAAGCCTCAGAGTCTCGCGACGCAGCAGTGGCATTGGCGAATCAACTATTTGGGGCAACACTCAGGGCATAGTCGCGACGAGTCGACGACTAGCAATCAGAAAGGCAGCGATGAACTATTCAGTAGCCGTCGCGGGCGCCAGCGGAAACGTAGGTGGCGAACTACTCCGACTAATTGCCGAGCATCCTTCGCTTGAGCTTAGGACTGTAACTGCAAGCAGTATGGTTGGGCAAAAAGTCTCCGCATTGCACCCCCAAGTTTCTAAATATGCCGACTTGGAATTCAAAGACAACACCGCCGAAAACCTAGCGGGCCACGACATTGTTTTCTTGGCGTTGCCGCATGCAAAGTCGGCTGAGGTTGCTGCTTGGCTGCCCGAAGAGGTTTTGGTGCTCGACTGTGGTGCAGACTTCCGGCTTGAGAGAGCCGACGACTGGACAAAGTTCTATGGCGGAGACCATGCCGGAACCTGGACCTATGGCATGCCCGAACTTCCAATCGGCCCAGGCGCCAAACAGCGCGACCAGATTAAATCAACAAAGCGCATCGCAGTTCCTGGTTGCAATGTGACAGCAATTACTCTCGGATTAGCGCCTGCGCTAGTGAGGCAATTAGTTGACAATAGCGACATGGTCAGCATTCTGACTGTGGGAACTTCGGGTGCTGGGCGCGGCGCCACTGAGAAGCTTTTCGCCGAAGAAGAAAGCGGCTCAGCCTATGCCTATCAAGTAGGCGGAATCCACCGTCACACTCCAGAAATCGAGCAAAATCTCAGAAAGGCCAACGGCGCCGACGTTCAAATTTCGTTCACCCCAGTTCTGGCATCTCTTGAGCGCGGAATCCTTGCCGTCAACACCGCCAAACTAAAGCCTGGCGTATCGCTCGAGCAGGTTCGAAGTGCCTACCTAGAGGTTTATAAAAACGAACAGTTCATAAAAATTCTTCCTGAAGGCGAATTTCCGAAGACTTCACAGACCATCGGTGAAAACTTTGTGCTAATCGGCCTCGCAATCGACCAACATGCAAACCGCTTGGTTTCAGTTTGCGCTATTGACAATTTGGTCAAAGGCAC
>CALDKR010000213.1 GCA_937898095.1 uncultured Rhodoluna sp. | reverse complement strand
TCAATTAGTTTTCAGAGCCGAAGCCACTAAATGGATTAGGGCTGTTGAAATCACTTTGAGCAGCGGCGCCAGGATTTACTGTGAATGTTGGCGGGTTTGATGCCTGAGTGGCACCTGAACCCGCGTTCAATACCCCGGCCGAGCTCGCAGCGCTATCGGCTTGCTCGTCGAGTTCGGCAAGCTGGCCTTCGATGTATGCCTTTAGCTTGGTGCGGTATTCGCGCTCGAAGCTTCGAAGTTCTTGAATGCTGTGCTCGATGAGTGCTTTTTCTTGCTCAAATCGGCTTAGGTCGGCACGCTGTTGCGCCTCAGCTTCGCGCAATACACGCGCAGCCGTTGCATGACCCTCGGCGATAAGGGCGTCGCGCTTGGCTAGACCTTCACGAACATGCTCTTCGTGCAGCTTGCGGGCCAACTGAAGCAAGTTGTTGGTGTTGTTGGTTTCGATGCTGCTTGGGTCTTGCGCAGCCTCAGGAAACGCCGGAATAGCAGGTGCCGGACTAAAGGTTGGGGCACTCAGAGCCTCTTCGGCGGTTGCTGGGTTGTTGATTTGATCAACTAGGCCAGCCCCACTGCGCTGAAGCTCGCCAATTCGAGCCTCAGATGCCAACAGACGCTGGCGCAGGTCGTCGTTCTCTTGGTTTAGGCGACGAAGTTCGACCACGATTTCGTCAAGAAAGTCATCGACCTCGTCTTGGTCATAACCCTCACGAAACTTGGTTGGCTGAAATCTCTTATTTACGACGTCTTCAGGAGTTAAAGGCATATCGTCACCTCGGTTAATTGCGTTTGTCGCCTGACCCAATAGCCAAGACGAATCAAATAAAGGTTACTGCAGAAAGCCCATCCCGGATGATTTGCTTCGCCTGAGGTGTGTAAAACTCATGGCCCCGCACCTTAGATGCGAACAGTGTTGCTAAATGAACGCCGAGGCAATGCCCTGGGCAAAAAGCACAGCAGAAACAAGGATTGTCCAGCCGAGATCGAGTGAAATAACCCCAAATCTAAGCGGCGGCACAATTTTGCGAATCGCCTTAAGTGGGCCATCGGTCAGAGTCATGATTACCTCAGCAACAACCAAAACTAGCCCCCGAGGGCGCCACGATGGGTTTGAGGTCAAGATCAAATCGAGAATAAATCGAGCAATCAAGGCAAAGAAATAGGCCTGAAGCAGCCAATAGATAATTAGTGCAATCAGGCCCATTTTTGCCTCAGTTAGCTATGTGAAATTTAGAGGTTTGGGCGAATTAGAAGTTCGTCACCGATTTCGGCGCCGTCTTCAGCTTCTTCGTCGTTCACGGCAACGTGGCCAGGAGTCAACAGGAACACCTTTGGGGTCACTCGACGAATGTTGCCCTCAAGGCCTTCTTTTAGACCGAGCATAAAGTGCAGCAAGTTGCGTGAATCCGACTCAGATAGATTGCCGATGTTGACAATCACCGAGACGCCCTCGCGAAAGTGCATCGCGATTTCTTTTGACTCTTCATAAGACTTAGGTTCGATGGTAAAAATCTCGCTGGTAACAGCAGCGGCACGACGCGGGCGAATCGGAGTAACGCTGCGAACTGCGCGCTGTTCTGAGTTGTTTGCAGTGCGCTGCGGCAACTGCTCAGCGGCTTCGTCGAAACCTAGCCAGCCTGAGACCTGTGAAAAAATTCCGGCCATGATGATCCTCCCGAGGATTTGCTTGCAATCAGAATATGGCTAGTAGGCGCGATTTCCGGTGATTGCCGTTCCGATGCGCAAGTGTGTCGCGCCAAACGAAATCGCAACTTCAAAGTCTTGAGACATTCCCATAGAAATCGAGCTCGACTTAGGGCTGACTTTCTGCAGTTCAGCGCTTGCCTTGGCGATAGTTTCAAAGTCCTGTTCGGGCTTATTTTCTAGAGAGGCAACGCCCATCACGCCAAGCAAATTAATGGTTTGGTCGGCAAGCAACGACTCGGCAAACTCAGGGAGTTCATCGGGGCTGATTCCGCCACGGTTTGGGTCATCGGTCAAATTCAATTGGATGAATCCGTCTATAGAAAACCCTGGGTTGACTTCACGAATCGAATTGACTTCTTTAGAAATGGCCTTGCGAAGCGAATCGCGATCAATCGAATGAACGGACGAAGCATATTTCAAAACCGACTTAACCTTGTTGCTTTGAAGTTGACCCACAAAATGCCAGTTGAGCTCAACTGCTGAAACTGAGGCAACCTCGGCAGCTTTTGGCGCGGCTTCTTGGTCGCGATTTTCACCAAAATCGCGAGCGCCAAAGTCAATTAAGTCGAGCACCAGTTGAGCAGGATGATTCTTCGACACCACGATCACCTTGATGTCGTCAAGTGACCGAGCAGACGCCGAAGCCGCACTCGACACGCGGTCGAGCACGGCTTCGTAGCGCTCTTTGAGCGAACCAGGGTTCGCTGTCATTATTTGTCGCGCAAGAACTCTGGAATGTCTAGGCCGTCGCCCCAGGTGCCTTCATCAACAGCATCGGCTTTAGCTGCAATCGAAGCTAGTCCGTTTTCATCGGCGGTGTTTGCATCGAAATCTGCAACCACTGCGTTGAAAATGCTGGTGTTGGTGCTCACTGGCTCTGCCGCGGCCTGCTCGCTTGAGTTCGATTCTGCGCCGTTGTTGAACCAGCTGGTTGCCGCTGGCGCGGTTGCGGCAGCCGGTGCTGCAGCTGAAGCTGGCGCACCTAGCCCAGCAAGACCGCTGAACGCTTTGCGCTCAAACTTGTGTGCCTTTGGCTGACCACCCTCAAAGCCAGCAGCGATAACGGTGATTCGAACTTCGTCTCCGAGGGTGTCATCGATGGTTGCACCAAAGATGATGTTGGCTTCTGGGCTAACGGCCTCTTGAACCAGACGAGCCGCTTCATCGATTTCGTGAAGACCAAGATCTGATGCGCCTTGCACAAGCAGCAACACGCCATAGGCGCCGTCGATACTGGCCTCAAGCAATGGGCTTGAAACGGCAATTTCAGCCGCTCGCAGAGCGCGGTCTTCGCCCTTGGCTGTTCCGATGCCCATTAGTGCAGAACCGGCACCCTTCATAACCGACTTGACGTCGGCAAAGTCGAGGTTGATTAGTCCTGGGGTCACGATTAGATCGGTGATGCCTTGAACGCCTGCACGAAGCACGTCGTCGGCGGTTGCAAATGCCTCGACAACAGAAACTGACTTGTTGACAAGCTCAAGAAGGCGCTGGTTCGGAACCACGATTAGCGTGTCGACCTCACCGCGAAGAACATCGATGCCCTGGTCGGCCTGCTGAGAGCGGCGCTTGCCTTCGAAACCGAATGGGCGGGTGACTACACCGACGGTCAGCGCATCGAGCTGCTTTGCAATTCTTGCAACAACCGGGGCTGCGCCGGTGCCGGTGCCTCCACCCTCACCCGCGGTGACAAAGACCATGTCTGCACCCTTTAGGGCTGCTTCAATTTCTTCGGCGTGGTCTTCAGCTGCACGGCGACCGATTTCTGGGTCGGCACCTGCTCCTAGGCCACGGGTTAGTTCGCGACCGATGTCAAGTTTGACGTGAGCGTCGCTCATCAGCAACGCCTGTGCGTCGGTGTTGATCGCGACGAATTCGACGCCGCGCAGGCCAGCCTCAATCATGCGGTTTAGGGCGTTAACTCCGCCACCGCCGACGCCAACTACACGAATAAGTGCTTGACGGTTCTGACTTACAGCCATTTCTTTCCTCCGAATCGCTTAATCAAAGCTTCAACCTCAAGATGAGGCTTACGGTTTCGATCTTTAATTGCGTTGCGCGAAGAAAATAAAGCGTTAAACCGACCATTTCAGGTATTCGGTCGGGCGTGTCTAAAAATCAGTATTTAACGACCGGTGTAGTTGGCGATGAAACATCAAAAGTGACTCGATCTGTTCGTTTTTGATTCTTGATTAGTGCAGCTAAAACTTTAGATTTGAGTGCCGACTGCGAACCGTCGCCCCAAATGATTTTTTGGCCCGCATAACCGCGAAGCTGCATTGAAACGTTGTCTTTTGATTTGGCGTCAATCGATGAAAGCTTCGGAAGCAGCGATGCCGGAAGCGCCAACAAAACATCGATAGCCGCTTTGAATTCAGCGCTATTTTTTGCGGCGCCGGTGATGGTCAAAATCGGATATTTGTCATTTGCCGACGCTCTGCCAAGCTGGACGCCAGCTGGATCGTAAAGGTATGGCTGACCCGAGTTGTAGACAATCACAATTGGCTGTCGCTCTCGAATTCTCACCTGCAGTGAGTGAGGTGGCTGGCTAATGGCCGCAAAACTCTCGATGAGCGCAAAACGCTCCAGGTCGACCGCTATCTCATCTGAGTTGACAAGCGGGAGTGGCTTGCCGAGTTGCTTCTCGAGAACTTTGCGAATCGCCTTTTCGGGAATGCGGTCGAGACCCTTAATCTCAATTGACTCGACAGCGAGCAGGGGCGTGAACACTGTTGCAGCAACCAGTGCTAGCAGTGCCGAAAATGAACCGACCGTAATCGATATTGTGATTCTGCGGCGCCGCGAATAAGCCTGAAACCTTTTTGCCTCGGGTGAAAGTTTTTGCGTGACTTTCGTCAACCTCGTGCGCTTTGCTGTTCGGTTGCGTGCCTCTAAACGCTTTGCCTCAACGCGATTCTTTTTGTCTCGCGTTTTGCGCTGCTGCTTGATTGAAGCCGGTGCGGGCTGCCCCGGTCTAGCTGGACGTTTCAAATTACTTAGCCAACGCCTCTAGCAGACTAGGCACCATTCGATACACGTCACCACAACCCATGGTCATAATGAAGTCACCCTCGCCGGCAAGATTTGCTGCAACCGCTGGCGCGTCATCCCAGTTTTCAACATAGTGAACCTGAGCTTGGTTTTTGAATGCGTTTGAAACCAGTGCGCCGGTGACGCCAGGTTCAGGGTCTTCGCGCGCGGCATAAATGTCGAGCACAACGACCTCGTCGCTAGCTGAAAGTGCCTCGGCGAATTCGTTTGCCATTAGTCGCGTGCGGCTATAGAGATGCGGTTGAAAAACAGTGATGATTTTTTTGTCGCCGACCACTGCCCTAGCGGCCTTGATCGCAGCCGACACCTCGGTTGGGTGATGGGCAAAATCGTCGTAAACCTTAACCCCGCGCTGCTCACCATGCAGTTGAAAGCGTCGATCGGTTCCGCCAAATGTCTCGATTGCTGCGAGCGACTTAATTGGGTCAAACCCGAGCCCGACCAGCACGGCAAAAGCGCCAGCTGCGTTAATGGCGTTGTGTTCGCCAGGAATTCTCAGCTGAGCTTTGTAGTGCTTGCCTTTATAGGCCAACTCAAACGATACGAACGCGCCGCTCGCGTCGATTTGCAAGAGGCAGACGGTTGAGCCCGGGGCACGACCAAATGTAATTTGACGCTTTGCCGGATCGACCAGTTTGCTAACCCGAACTGCACCTGGATCATCTGAACTGATTGCGATGAACTCACTCGCACCGTTCGCAAATTTGCCGAATTCAGCCTCAAATGCAGCTTCACTGCCATAGTGATCAAGGTGGTCTGCGTCTACGTTGGTGATCAGCGCCACGGCGGTGTCGTAAAGCAAAAATGAACCGTCAGACTCATCGGCCTCAATGACAAAAAGGTCGCCTTTGCCTGCTGCCGATGAGGCATTGATGGCCGAAATTACGCCTCCGTTGACAAAGCTTGGGTCTTCACCCATCGCCAATAATGCTGTGATTATCATTCCGGTGCTAGTGGTTTTGCCGTGGGCGCCAGCAACGGCAACAACGCGGTGCTTCGACGTTAGATATGCCAATGCCTGCGAGCGGTGAATAACCGGTATGCCACGCTCTTTCGCCAAAAGGTATTCCGGATTAGTCGGCCAGAGAGCTGAGGTAACCACCACGGTGTCGGGGTTTCCGAGGTGGGTCGCATCGTGGCCGATGAAAATTTCAGCGCCAAGTTTGCGCAGTTCTGCGACGTTAGACGTGTCGCGCAAATCGCTTCCGGTGACTTTGTGCCCCATGCCTAGCAAAATGCGAGCTATACCGCTCATTCCCGAGCCGCCAATGCCAATGAAGTGAACTTTGCCAAGGTCGGCTGGAATCTCTTGACTGAAGTCTGGCTTGATCATTTTGGTCCTAACGCTCGTTGCAAGAATAAGTGCCGCGTATTCGCGTCCGGCCCTACAACACACCTTTGACGAGGGTTAGCAGTCGGGCAGTGCCGTCAGCGACGCCTACGGATTTTGCCGCTTCGGTCATCTTCGCAAGGCGACGATTATCTGAGGCCAATGCCACTACTTGATTGGCTACGAAGTCTGAATCAAAATCGCGATCGGCGACAATAATTGCTCCGCCCGCCGCAACAAGCTCGGCGGCGTTCAGGGCTTGCTCGCCGTTTCCGACCGGATAAGGCACAAAAATCGAAGGTAAACCGACCGCAGCAAATTCAGAAACCGTCGATGCGCCTGATCTCGAAACCGCTAGGTCAGCTGCCGCAATAGCAAGATCCATGCGATCGCAGTAGCCAATGCGAAGGTATCCAGATTCAGAAAGTGGCAGGAATTCAGATTTATCGCCAACAATGTGGAGCACCTGAAGACCAGCAGCCACTAGATTTTTGCGCGACCCGTCAATCGCCTCGTTGATTCGCCGGGCCCCAAGTGAACCACCGGTCACAAGAAGTGTTGGCATATTCGGCTCGAGCCCGAAAAACTCTCTCGCTTTTGCTTGATTTCGCTCGGCGACGATGCCCTCGATTTCTTTGCGCAGAGGCATGCCGACAAAAAATCCGTTATTGATTGGGGTGTTTTTGAATGCAGTTCCGACCGCTGCGGCCCAACGCGCACCCAGCTTATTTGCCCAGCCTGGCAATGCATTTGCCTCGTGAACCACGATTGGAACCCTAGAAATTCGCGCCGCTAGGTAGGCCGGAGCGCTGGCGTATCCACCGAATCCAACGACGGCATCTATTTGATTAGTTTTGATTATTTGCAGGCATCGAATGACCGAACCTGCAAACCTAAACGGAAACAACAAGGTGGCTGAATTCAACTGCCTAGGCAATGGAACTTTAGAAATGGTCAGAAGTTCGTAACCACGCGCTGGAACCAGCCTTGACTCGAGACCCTCTTTAGTGCCTAGTGCCCACACTCGATTCCTTGAATCGTCGGCCTTGATTGCATCAGCAAGCGATAGCAGCGGATTAACATGGCCGGCTGTTCCACCACCGGCTAGAAGAAAGTTGGTCATCGACGAACCTTTGAGCGAACCTGGCTCACCCGTTGCGACATCGGCTGAGAGTGATTTTCGCGCTCGATTGCCAGCACTATTCCAATCGCGCCCAGGGTCGCCAAAATTGATGATCCACCGGCCGAAATTAGGGGCAGCGGAACGCCCAAAACCGGCAAAAGACGAAGTACAACTGCGATGTTGATTAGAGCCTGTAGCGTGATCCAGACCATAACGCCGAGCACCACATAGCGAGAGAATTGGTCGCGAGTGCGCTGATAAACCTTTACGAATGCAAGCATCAAGAAAACAAAAAGCCCGATTACCGCAAGCGCACCAATCAGACCAAGCTCCTCGGCGATGATTGCAAAAATGAAGTCGTTTTCAACTTCAGGAATCCAACTCCATTTCATCTTCGACTGACCTAGCCCCTGCCCAAATATTCCACCAGCAGCAATGGCCCACATTCCGTGTTCTGACTGCCAGTTATAGCCGTTCGGGTCGGCCGCGCTTGGATTCATCCAAGCCAAAATTCGACCCCAACGCGACCCACTGCCGAGGCTCAAAAGCATCGGGGTTAGCACTGCGGTCGCGGCTAAAACAGCACCGGTGATTCGCCCAGGCATGCCTGCAAGCGACATCAAGCCGAGTGTTAGCGCAAACATAACAATTACCGTTCCGAGGTCTTTTCCGGCCATGACTAAGACCATGCCGCCAAGCGGAACGATGAGCCCCTGCCACCAAACTTTTGGCACATCGAAATCGTTTTGATTTCGAGTCAAATAGTTAGCGAGGTGCAAGATGATCGCCACTTTGAGAAACTCCGAGGGCTGAAGACTGAAGAACCCGAAGTCAATCCAGTTTCGGTTTCCGTTGATGTCTTTGCCGACAAAAATAGTGGCGAACTGAACCGCTAGAGCAATCAGAAGAATTCTCGGTGACCATGAGCTAAATCGACTGACCGGAAACAGTGAGGCTGCTGCCATGGCTAATAGCCCAAGCACTGCGATAGCGGCCTGGCGATTGAAAACCGTAAATGAGTTGTTTGTGCCTTTTAGCGAGTCAATCGAAGATGCAGAAAGCACCATCACCAGGCCGAACAAAACTAGAAAAAGGGTTATGCCTAGGAGCCGGTAGAAATAGATCGACTGTGCCCTAAATGTGCGATCAAACCAGTCGGTCGCCTTTGATTGGCTAACTTGAGCCAGCGACTGAATGCCGGCGCCGCCGCGAGATTCGCGTTTGCGCGAAATTGGTTTTTGCCCGGTTTGCTTCGCCTTGGTTGAGTATGTTCTAGATGCCATTATTTAGCCCTATTTTCTCTCGAACCGCTTTTGCAAACTGGTTTCCACGATCTGCATAGTCATTGAATTGATCCATTGATGCCGCTGCTGGCGCAAGCAAAACAACGTCTCCTGGCAGTGCAACCTGACTAGCGAGCTCGACCGCCGACAACATAACTGCTGCGCCGCTTTCTGCCGTTACTTCAAGCACTTGAACGTCAGGGGCGTGGCTTGAGAATGCTTGAAGCACTAATTCACGATCTTTGCCGATAACCACGGCAGCCCTGAGTTTTTGCTTGTTTTTTGCCACCAAGTTTGAAATGTCAACGCCTTTCAGCAATCCGCCCACTATCCATACGCAGCTATCAAAAGACGCAAGTGACGCGTCTGCGGCGTGAGGGTTGGTGGCTTTTGAGTCGTCAACCCAACGAATTTCACTCGACTCGCCAATCACCTCGATTCGGTGCGCATCAAGTCTGAAGTTAATGATTGCGTCGCGAATTTCGTTGGGCGCAATGCCGACCGACCTTGCCAACGCAGTGGCAGCTGCAACATTCGCAAGCAGGTGCGGCGTCACGACGCCAATCTGCGAGATATCTTCGAGAGTTGCGATTTCTAGAGCTTGATCGGCTCGCTCATCGAGAAAGGCACGGTCACAAAGCAAGTTTTCGACATAACCCACTTGACTTCTGGCGGGTGCACCAAGAGTGAATCCGATTGCCCTAGCGCCGTCAATTACGTCAGCGTTTTCGACCAATTTTTCGGTTGCCTGGTCTTGCACGTTGTAAACACAGGCAATCTGAGTGTTTTCATAAACTTTGCCCTTGATTGACGAGTAGTTATCGAATCCGCCATGCCAATCTAGGTGATCATCGGCGACATTGAGAACTGCAGCCGCAATCGGCGAGATTTCTCCGAGGTAGTGAAGTTGAAAACTGCTTAGCTCGACGACCAAGAGATCAAAACCGTCTGGTTCGCGAATTGCGTCGAGCACTGGAGTTCCGATGTTTCCACATGCGATTGCGCGAATTCCGGCCGAGTTGGCCATCGCCTCAACCAGCTGAACCGTAGTTGTTTTTCCGTTTGTTCCCGTGACGCAAATCCAAGGAGCTATCTTCGGCAATTTATCGCGCACGCGCCAAGCCAGTTCAATGTCTACCCAAACATCTACCTCATTGTCGATAGCCCAATTGATCAGCTCGTGATCTGGCCGAACTCCCGGAGACGTGACTATAAGCTCAGGTGCAAAATCGACTACAGACGTTGGCAACCCGGCTGCAGCTGCGCCCGTGATGTGCCTAACGCCAATAACATCAAGAATTTCGAGTTGGTCGCTGGCGGCTTTCTCGGCAATGACCATGACATCGGCACCAAGCTCAGCAAGTGTGTCGGCAACCGAGAAGCCAGAAACCCCTAGGCCGAATACGACAACGCGCAGGCCACGCCAATCAGCGTGCCAACTTTTGAGTGAGTCGGCGCGTGACATGGCTACCCGTAGATCCATTCGATGTAGAACAGGCCGATTCCGCTCAGCACGCAGAGTCCGCCGATGATCCAAAAACGCACAACCACAGTAACTTGAGCCCAACCCTTAAGTTCAAAGTGGTGGTGAAGGGGTGACA
>CALDKR010000212.1 GCA_937898095.1 uncultured Rhodoluna sp. | reverse complement strand
GCGGCTGGGGCAGATCTTCTTGACATCTCAAGCGGAGGGCTTATTACCGGAGTTAAGATTCCAACCGGGCCTGGCTATCAGGTTGCTTTTTCTGAGCAGGTGGCAGAAGCAATCGATGCGCCGGTTAGCGCAGTAGGTCAAATCACCGAGGCGCGTCAAGCTGAAGAAATTCTCAACTCAACAAAGGTTGAAGTGATTATGATCGGTCGCGCCGGGTTGCGAGACCCACACTGGCCGCTTCGAGCAGCGCATGAACTTGGAGTGGAAATTGACTACTGGCCAACTAACTATCTGCGCGGCAAATGGCCACTAGCTCGCTGATTTTTGAGTAGCGTCTTGGACTTCGCCGACTAGTTCTTCGAGGATATCCTCGAGAAATAGGATTCCGGCAACCTCGCCCTTGGCGTCAAAAACTTTTGCCATGTGTGCGTGAACTCTGCGCATGCTCGCCAAGGCATCTTCAAGCTCCATGCGAGCAGGCAAAGAAATTAGAGTGCGAATTCGCTTAGTCGGAAAAGCTTCGTCAAGCTCATCTTCGCGCAGATCGATTACGTCTTTTAGGTGCAGATAGCCAACAAATTGACCAGAGTCGTCAGTTAACGGATAGCGAGAATAGCCATATTTTGAGACCGCTTGTTCGATCTGGCGCGGGGTGACATCGTCATCGAAAGAACGCACTTTGTCTAGCGCAACTGCAACGTCGGCAACAGTTTTTTCGGTGAATTCAAAGGTGTTTGAAAGTGCGCCTGATGCATCGTTCAGAACGCCTTCGCGAGTTGAGTGCTCAACGATGTCTTCAACCTGATCAAGCGTGAAGGCGCTGTTCGCTTCATTCTTTACGGCAACTCTAAAAATGCGCAAGATTCCGTTGGCCATTGAATTCAAAAGAATCACAATCGGTTTTACAGCCTGAGCCAAGCAATAAAGAGCTGGAACGAGTATTAGCGCCGCTCGCTCTGGAACCGAGAATGAGATGTTTTTTGGAACCATCTCGCCGATCACAACGTGCATAAAAGAAACCAAAATCAGGGTCAGCGCAAATGAAACTGCGGCAGAGGCCGATTCAGACAAACCGAGCCCGTGCAACCCAGGTTCAATTAGGTGATGAACAGACGGCTCAGCAACTAAAAGAATTAGCAGCGAAGCGATGGTGACGCCAAGTTGGGTTGTGGCAAGCAACAACGGAACCGATTCCATGCCCTTGAGGGTTAGCTTTGCAGGGCGACTGCCGGCTTCGGCGCGAGGTTCGATTTGTGCTCGGCGGGCTGAAATCAAAGCGAATTCTGCTCCGACAAAAAAGGCGTTTGCCAGCAATAAAACAGCAAACCAAAGCAAGCCTGAATATTCGCTAGTCATTTGCGTTCACCTCGCTCAAAACCTCAACGTCGGGCATGAAACGAACGCGATCGACACGTCGACCATCCATGCGTTCAACACGCAAGGCCCCCGACTCGAGTTGCACTTCGTCGCCCACCACCGGAATTCGCCCGAGAGCGCTCATAATGAAGCCGGCAACAGTTTCATAGGCACCGTTGTCGGGAACCTTGATTGCCATTTCGGCTAGCTCATCTGGTCGAGTCATACCAGGAAACAGCACTGACGAATTAGCCCCGCGGGTCACGCCAGCTTTGGCTCGATCATGCTCATCTGCAAGTTCGCCAACCAGCTCTTCAACCAAGTCTTCAAGCGTTGCAAGACCTGCTGTTCCGCCATATTCATCAACAACGATTGCCAACTGCAGACCTCTTGCGCGCAACTCAATCATTAGCTTTTCAAGCGGCATAGTCTCAGGCACTCGAATCACGTCGCTCATAATTCTGTGCACTTGGGTAGTGGCGCGCTTTTCTCGCGGCATTCCGACCGCTTTCTTAACGTGAACGACTCCAATCACGTCATCGCTCGAGCCATCGATTACCGGAAACCGCGAGTGTCCGGTTTTGTTTGATAGATCGATTACTGCCGTCACTGCATCCTCTTTTTCTAGAGTGTGCATGCGTGGCCTCGGGGTCATAATGTCGGCCGCAACCAGCTGGGTGAGCGCCAGGGTTTTTGTCAAAAGGGTCGCGGTCTGAGCATCTAGCGCGCCTAAAACTGCCGATCTTCTGACTAATGATGAGAGCTCTTCGGCGGTGCGAGTTGAGCTCAATTCTTCTTTTGGCTCGATTCCCATCGCTCGAACTATGCCGTTTCCGGTGGCATTCAAAAGCCTGAGCATGTATGTAAAAATCCAGCTAAAAACTAGCTGAAAACCGACCACAAATTTGTTGACCTCGAGTGGAATTGCAAGCGCTAGTTTTTTTGGCACCAATTCGCCGATTAGCGTCGAAAACAGAGTTGCGATGACCATCGTGAGAACCAACGAAACCGAATGAATTGCGCCAGAAGGAACACCTAAAGAACTAACCGCAGGTTCAAGCAAAACTGAAAGCGCGGGTTCAGCCAGAAACCCAGTGAGCATTGTGGTCAAGGTGATGCCAAGTTGGGCAGACGAAAGATGCGTGCTGGTTTTTTTCAGTGCTCGAATCGAATTGTTGAGGCCACGTTCGCCACGATCACGCCTAGCCTCTAGCTCTGATCGCTCAAGGTTCAACATCGAAAATTCGCTGGCCACAAAAATTCCAGTGCCAAGAGTCAGCAAGATTCCGAACGCCAGCATCACGAATTCACTCACAGTGCCCCACCGCGCAAAAATCTATGGTCAGAACCAGCGTTATCCATCAGCTCTAGCTTATGTGTTGAGGTAGGCTGGAGAAGCTCATTGAACGGACAATGAAAAAAGAGGTGGTTTCTCTGTCAAGCAACACTGAGAACTCGAGCGAATTTGGCGCCAACGATTGGCTCGTAGACGAAATGTTTGCCCAATGGAAAGCGAATCCAGACTCTGTAGATAAAGCCTGGTGGCCGATTCTGGAGAACTACCACCCAACCGCTGCATCGCATGCAACTACTGCGCCAGCAGCCAATGCCGCGCCAGTTGCTCCAGCAGCTGCCCCTATTACAACGGTCGCCACTGCAGCTCCAATTGCTGCAACCCCGGTCGCTGCGGCACCGATGGTCGCAAAAACTACCGGCGTCGAAGCCAAGGCTCAGCCGATTCCGGCTCAGGCTCCAGTCACCGGAGTCATCAATACCATCGATGAATCAGAACTTGAGCAGCAAGACGTAATCACGCCACTCAAGGGCATGGCCAAGAGCTTGGCGACCAATATGGATGCCTCGATTTCGGTTCCGACCGCGACCTCAGTTCGAACTGTTCCTGCCAAGTTGATGATTGACAACCGAACCGTCATCAACAGCCACCTAACCCGCACTCGCGGCGGCAAAGTTTCGTTCACCCACATTCTCGGCTTTGCGATCATTCGAGCTCTAAAAGAGTTCCCGAGCCAAAATGTCTACTACGACGTAATCGATGACAAGCCAACAGTCGTCGCCCCGGCTCACGTGAACTTCGGTCTTGCAATCGACATTCCGAAAGAAGACGGAACTCGAGCTCTTTTGGTTCCGAACATCAAGCGTGCCGAGCGCCTTAACTTTGCTGAGTACCTCGCTGCATACGAAGATTTGGTCAAGCGCGCTCGCGATAACAAGCTCACTGCCGGTGACTTTGCCGGATCAACCATTTCACTCACCAACCCAGGCGGAATAGGAACCGTTCACTCGGTCCCTCGCCTTATGAAGGGTCAAGGTTCAATCATCGGTGCGGGTGCGCTCGATTATCCAGCCGAATTCCAGGGAATGAACGACGCCCAGCTCTCGAAGCTAGGCGTCAGCAAAACCATCACACTCACCTCAACCTATGACCACCGAGTTATTCAGGGTGCCGGCTCGGGTGAATTCCTCAAGAAGGTTCACGAACTTCTTCTCGGAGCCCGCGGTTTCTATGACGAAATCTTCTCTGACCTCCGCATTCCTTACGAGCCAGTGCGCTGGGTTTCAGACTTTGATCAAGATGACGCTGATGACCGCAGCAAGGCTTCGCGCATCCAAGAGCTAATCAACGCTTATCGCGTTCGCGGTCACCTAATGGCCGATGTCGACCCACTCGAATACAAGCAGCGTTCACACCCAGACCTAGACATCTTGAACCACGGTCTTAGCCTCTGGGACCTTGACCGCACCTTTAAGACCTCGGGCTTCGGCGGCAAGCCAAAAGCTGCTTTCCGCGACATCTACAAAATTCTTCGCGACAGCTACTGTCGCACCGTGGGTGTTGAATACATGCACATTCAAGACCCAGAGCAGCGCAAGTGGTTCCAAGAAAAACTTGAGCGCCCTTATTCAAAGCCATCTCGCGAAGAGCAGATGCGCATTCTTGAAAAGCTAAACCAGGCCGAAGCTTTTGAAACCTTCTTGCAGACCAAGTTCGTTGGCCAAAAGCGCTTCTCGCTCGAGGGCGGCGAATCAACCATCGCCGCTCTAGACGCAATTCTTCAGGCTGCTGCGAATGCAAACCTGGATGAAGTTGCAATCGGCATGGCTCACCGCGGACGCCTAAATGTTTTGACTAACATCGCCGGCAAGACCTATGGCCAGGTGTTCCGTGAGTTCGAAGGAAACACCGACACAAAGACTGTTCAGGGTTCTGGTGACGTGAAGTATCACCTAGGAACCGAGGGCGTCTACAACAGCATCGAAGGAAACCAGGTCAAGGTTTCACTAGCCGCAAACCCTTCTCACCTAGAGGCCGTTAACCCAGTGCTTGAGGGCATTGTTCGAGCCAAACTCGATCGCCTCGACACCATCAACGACGGAAAGTTCCCAGTTCTTCCGATCTTGATTCACGGTGACGCTGCATTTGCTGGTCAGGGCGTGGTTCCTGAGGTTCTAAACATGTCAGGCCTTCGTGGCTACAAGACCGGCGGAACCATCAACATCGTGATCAACAACCAGGTTGGTTTCACCACCCCTCCGGGTGAGTCACGCTCAACCGTCTATTCAACCGACATTGCCAAGGGCATTCAGGCGCCGATCTTCCACGTAAATGGCGATGACCCTGAGGCAGTTGCTCGCGTTTCAGAGCTTGCTTTTGAGTTCCGTCAGCAGTTCGCAAAAGACGTCGTTATAGACATCGTTTGCTACCGCCGTCGCGGTCACAACGAGGGCGATGATCCATCGATGACTCAGCCACTGATGTACAACCTGATTGAAGCCAAGCGCTCAGTTCGCACTCTTTATCTAGAGTCACTGGTTGGCCGTGGCGACATCACTCGAGAAGAGTTTGAAGCAGCCAACACATCGTTCCAGAGCCGCCTCGAAAACGCTTTCGTTGAGGTTCACGAGGCAATGTCAAAGCCTGTTGAGCTTGTTCCTCGCCCAGTCGGCATCGGAACAACCGCAAGTGACCACCCGATCGTTCAGCACGAAACTGCAATCAGCCGCAGCGTTGTCGAACTAATCGGAAACGCCCACAACAACCAGCCTCCTGGCTTCAACGTGCACCCGAAGCTTCAGCAGCTTCTTGCAAAGCGCGTCGAGATGAGCCGCGAGGGTGGCATCGACTGGGGCTTCGGAGAACTGCTAGCGCTTGGTTCGTTGCTTCTTGAGGGCAAGACCGTGCGCATGGCGGGTCAAGACAGCCGACGCGGAACCTTCGTTCAACGTCACGCTGTGTTCCACGACCGCGAAAACGGTCAAGAGTGGATGCCACTGCGCAACCGGTCTGCAGACCAGGCCAACTTCTATATCTATGACTCTTTCCTTAGCGAATATGCCGCTATGGGCTTCGAATACGGCTATGCCGTTGAAAACCAGGATGCCCTCGTGCTCTGGGAGGCCCAGTTTGGTGACTTCGCCAATGGCGCGCAGACCATCATCGACGAATTCATCTCGTCTGCCGAACAAAAGTGGAACCAGCACTCAGGTGTTGTTTTGCTATTACCACACGGCTACGAAGGCCAGGGTCCTGACCACTCATCTGCACGTATTGAGCGCTACCTGCAGCTATGTGCCGAAAACAACATGACCGTTGCACAGCCTTCTACCCCAGCCTCGCACTTCCACCTATTGCGCCGCCAGGCATACTCGACGCCGAAACGACCACTAATTGTGTTCGCGCCAAAATCGATGCTTCGCCTAAAGGCTGCTTCAAGCTCTGTCGAAGAATTCACCACCGGCACATTCAAACCGGTGATTGATGAGATTCGCCCTATCGACAAGAATGCAGTCAACCGCGTTCTGTTCTGTTCGGGCAAGGTTTATTGGGATCTCTTGGCTGAGGCCGAGAAGCGCAGCGACACCGCAACTGCGATTGTGCGCGTCGAGCAGCTTTACCCAACGCCGGTTGATGAAATCAAGGCAGCATACGCACAGTATCCAAATGCAGAGCTGTTCTGGGTACAAGATGAGCCTGCGAACCAGGGCCCATGGACATACATCGGTTTGTTCTTGCCGAAGTACATGAATGGCCAGGTTGCAACACTTGTGTCTCGCCCAGCGAGCGCATCACCTGCAACCGGTTCGGCAAAGACCCACGCAGCTGAACAGGCAGATCTGATCGCTCGCGCTTTTGCTCGCTAAATAATGGCGACGCCAGAGCAGCGCGATGTGCGCATTGTCATTTTGGGCGATGCGCTGATCTCGCCGCAGGCCGACCCTAAGGGCATGGGTTGGGTTGGTCGAGTCATTTCGAAGACCCCAAAAACTGACCGCAAAATTGATTTCTTTGCCCTGCCTGCCCCCGATGAAACCACAAACATGCTGGCTGAACGCTGGGCCGACGAGGTAAAGCGTCGATTTAGCCTTGAGACAGAAAACCGACTTGTTATTGCCTTGAGCAATGCCGATCCGGCTGCCGGAATCTCAATTTCGCGAAGCCGCCTGAACATTGCAACGATTCTTGATGAATCAAAGCGGGCCGGCATCTCTTGCTTGGTGATCGGCCCAACCCCAAGCAGAAACCCTGAGCTGAATGATGAAATCGAGCATTTGGCAACCGGCTTCGAAGATGTTGCAAATCGCCGCGGTGTTCCGTTTGTCGACTGCTTTCGGCCACTAGTTGAACACGAGGGTTGGAATCAAGAGGTTGCCGAATTGGCGAACGGTCAAATTGGGCAGATTGGCCACGGCTTGATCGCTTGGCTCGTTTTGAATCGCGGCTGGTATGAATGGTTGGGCCTGCAGGGCGAAAGCTAGCAAGTTGTAGTTTGACCCGCAGTCAGTTGCGCGATGCGCTATTAGCTATTAGTGCTCGTCACCTGAATTAATGCTTCGGATTCGGGCTAACACACGCTGAGCAAGCTCGGCTGGCGGAGCCTCGTCACATGAGCGCTGAATTACCGAGTTGAATAGGTGCTCAAGGTCGTAATCGCTCTCGCAACTATCGCAGTTGGCTAGGTGAGCTGTAATCAGCTCAACTTCTTCAGAGTCAAGTTCGCTGTGCAGATATTCATGCACGTGTCGTTTAGTTTCTTCGCAATTCATTTCTGTCATGACTCTTACTCCTGTCCCTCGCCCTGCGTGACGTAGCCTTCTTGCGCCGCATATTCGGCGAGTGATTTCTTCAAAAGTTTTTTACCTCGGTGCAAACGGCTCATTACGGTCCCGACCGGGGTTCCCATAATTTCTGCAATCTCGGCATATGGCAGGCCGTCAACTACTGCGTAGTAAACCACCATACGGAATTCATCTGGCATTGCGGCCAGTGCCTGGCGAATAGTGTCTGATGGAAGATTGTCGAGCGCCTCTAGCTCAGCAGAACGATTTGAGGTGGCAGTTAGCGATTCAGCCCCACCGACCTGCCAGTCTTCTAGCTCATCTAGGCCACCGCGAGACGGGTCTTTAGCCTTCTTGTTGTAAAGGTTGATGTGAGTGTTGGTCATAATGCGATAGAGCCAGGCTTTTAGGTTTGTGCCCTGTTCATATTGACCCCAAGCGTTGAATGCCTTGGCGAATGTTTCTTGAACCAGGTCTTCGGCATCTGCTGAATTTCTGGTCCAGCGAAGCGCTGCTCCATAGAGCTGCGGCATAAGCGGAATGGCTTGCAATTCAAATGATTGCAGCTTTTCTTGTGTGTCTTTTTTTGAGTTTGACATTGGTTTTGAGTCTAATCGTCGGCCACCAAAGTGCCCGCGCGACATCGCGATGCTCGACATGCTCTCACCTTTGCTTGGGGCAGCACATCTGCCCTACTGGTAACTTAGGAACCGATGACTTCTGACGCTTATTCCCAGCCCTGGCTAGCACCTGTTGCGACCAATCCGATTCAAGCCAACCTTTCGCTGCCCGGTTCGAAGTCACTCAACAATCGCGAACTCGTTTTGTCAGCCCTGGCCACCGAGCCGACAACCATCAAGGGCCTGCTGAAATCTCGTGATAGCGCGCTAATGATTGACGCCCTGCGCTCCCTCGGCGCTGAAATTTCTGAGCTGCCAAATGGTGATGTCTTAATCACCCCGCACTCATTCAAAGCAAATGCCGCAATCGATTGCGGCCTTGCCGGCACCGTTATGAGATTTGTGCCCCCGATGGCAGCCCTCGCCGATGGACCCGTGGTTTTCGATGGCGACGAAGCCGCTCGACGCCGCCCAATGTCGACCACAATTTCATCTCTGCGCGCCTTGGGCATCCAGGTTGACGACAATGGCACCGGATCCTTGCCCTTCACGCTTCACGGAACTGGCAAAATTCCGGGTGGCGAGTTGACCATCGATGCGTCAGCATCGAGTCAATTTGTGTCGGGATTGCTCTTGGCTGCTGCACGATTTGAAAATGGCTTGACACTCACTCACAAGGGTGAGCACCTGCCGTCGTTGCCTCACATCGACATGACACTTGACTGCCTAGCCAAGCGCGGGGTCAAGGTTTCGACACCGGCGCCGGCCGTGTGGCGGGTCGAGCCAGGGCCAATCGCAGGCGGGTCGCTAACCATTGAGCCAGATCTATCAAATGCTGGTCCGTTCTTGGCGGCCGCGATGGTTGCCGGTGGTGAACTAACCATCGCCGATTGGCCAGACTCAACCACTCAGGTTGGCGACGAGTTTGATGGAATTATGCAGCAGATGGGCGCCGAAATTTCGCGCGGCCCCCGCGGTCTAACCATCAAGGGCACCGGTCAAATTCACGGCATCGACATCGACTTGAGCATCGGCGGCGAATTGACTCCGGTGATTGCCGCCCTTGCGACAATTGCTGATTCGCCAACCGTGATTCGTGGCGTGGCCCACCTTCGCGGGCACGAAACCGACCGCCTCGCAGCACTTGCCACAGAGATCAATCGCATCGGTGGCATAGCTCGAGAAACAGCAGACGGTCTTGAAATCGACCCAAGCGCAAACCTGCACGGCGCCCTTTGGCGCACCTATGAAGATCACCGCATGGCAACTGCAGGTGCAATCATCGGTCTTCGTGTTGCCGGCATTGAAATTGAAGACATAACAGTGACCTCAAAAACTATGCCTACTTTCGCCGCCATGTGGCACCAAATTTTAGGCCTTGAGGGTCAAGCTTGAGTTGGCTCTATGAGCCAGAGCCGGGTCAAAACGACCTGGATGAATCAGATGTGCGCGTTCGCCCAAATCCAAAGGGCAATAAGCCAAGAACTAAAAAACGCCCTGAATACAAAGAGGCGCTAATTGGCCTGGTGACCGGCGTCGACATGGGTCGCTATCACGTTTTGCTTCAAGAAGAAGATCGCTACATAAACGCCACTATGGGTCGTGAGCTAAGAAAAACCGGTGCTGTTGTTGGCGACCATGTCGCCCTGGCTGGCGACACCTCTGAAACTGAGGGCGCATTGGCGCGAATTGTGCGCGTAGAACCTCGCAAAACTCTGCTTCGCCGAAGCGCAGATGACTCTGATTTAGTTGAGCGCGTGATTGTCGCAAATGCCACGCAGATGGCAATTGTGGTTGCAGTGGCTAACCCAGAGCCGCGCACGCGCCTTATCGATCGATATTTAGCTGCCGCCTATGATGCTGGGCTCAAGCCAATTCTGGTGATTACAAAAACAGACTTGGCAAACCCCGACGACTTTTTGAAAAACTTCGCTGGGCTTAGCATTCCGGTGGTTCTCACTCGCAGCGATTCACCTTCTATCGGCACACTTCGCGACCTGCTTAAAAACCAAATCACCGTGACCGTCGGGCACTCTGGCGTGGGCAAGTCAACGCTGGTGAATGCACTTGTGCCAGAGGCGGCACGACTAACCGGCGGGGTTAATGCGGTCACTGGGCGCGGTCGTCACACTTCGTCTTCTGTGCGAATGATTCGCCTTGATGAGAGCTTTGGCGATGGCTGGATCATCGACACGCCTGGCGTGCGCTCATTTGGCTTGGGTCACGTCAAAGCCGAGAACCTGCTGAAGTCTTTTGAAGACCTGTATCGAATTATTGAAACGTGCCCGCGCGACTGCAGTCACCAGGCTGACGCGCCCGACTGCGAGCTAGATGGAGCCATTGAGCTCGGTCTGCTTGGCGAGCACGGCGCTGGGCGTGTTGACTCGCTTCGTCGACTAATCGGCTCGCTGGCAGCCAACGCTGAATAAACTTTGCCTATGACCTTCGCCGCAGACCTTGAACTCGCTCTAGAAATGGCAGATATTGCCGATGAGATTTCTCTAGAGCGCTTTCAAGCAATCGATCTGCAGGTTGAAACCAAGCCTGACCGCACCCCAGTGACCGATGCTGATCGCACCGTCGAAAAAGCCCTGAAGGCACTGCTCGCCGAGCGCCGCCCCGCCGATGCCTTGATTGGCGAAGAATTTGGCTCAACCGGCACTGGTCAGCGAACCTGGATTATCGACCCGATTGATGGCACGGCAAATTTCATGAGAGGCGTGCCAGTCTGGGCAACTTTGATCGCTCTGGCAATCGATGGCAAGCCTGTGGTTTCGGTCGTTTCTGCGCCGGCTATGGGTCGCCGCTGGTGGGCTGCCCCGCGCACCGACGAACCGATCGGCGGCGCCTTCACTCGCGACATCGATGGCAGCGTGCGCCACATTCGAGTTTCGGCAATTTCAGACCTAGAGCACGCATCGCTGAGCTATAACAATCTGCAACTTTGGGATCAAGCCGGTTTGGCTCAGCAGCTCATTGAATTCAGCCGCAGCATTTGGCGCACTCGCGCTTATGGCGATTTCTGGAGCTACATGCTGCTAGCCGAGGGTGCTTTAGAAATCGTGGCCGAACATGACTTGAAGATCTATGACATTGCCGCTTTGGTGCCAATTGTTGAGCAGGCTGGCGGAGAATTCTCAGCACTCAATGGGCCACTCACAGCCGAGTCTTCATCGGTTCTTGCCACTAATGGCAAGCTTCACGCTGCCGCCGCTAACGGCCTTAACTGCTAATGTATTAACATGTTGCCAAAGGTCAACATGTGTCAGTTTTGAGGTGATGGCTTCATGCAGCAAGAAGAGCAAATTTTGCCACTTGGTCTATTTATGGACCTCGATCGTTCCGGCCCTATCCCCCTTTATTTTCAGGTTGCCCAGAAAATCGAAAAAGCAATCATGGATGGTGATTTGGCTGCCGGAAGTCGCCTAGAAAACGAAGTTTCACTCGGTGAGCGACTTGGGCTAAGTCGCCCGACAGTGCGTCGCGCAATTCAAGACCTAGTCGACAAGGGCCTCTTGGTTCGTCGCCGAGGAATTGGCACCCAGGTGGTTCACGGGCAAGTCACTCGCGGCGTCGAGTTGACCTCGCTATATGAAGACCTGCAGCGAAGTGGTCAGAAGCCGAGCACGCAAATGCTCGAATATAAACACATCAAGGCTGATGCAAAACTTGCTGAGAAACTTGCTATCGCTGTCGGCGCTCCTGTGCTCTACCTAAAGCGCCTTCGCCTTGCCGACAATGTTCCAGTTTCTATTCTCGAAAACTATGTGCCCGAAGACTTGAGCCAGTTATCAGAGGCTGAGCTCAATGAACATGGCCTCTATCAAATGCTTCGTGCTCGCGGGGTGACTATACGTGTTGCAAAGCAGCGCATTGGCGCTCGCAAGGCGTCAACCACCGATTCGAGCCTTCTGGGAATCGAAAAAGGTAGCGCACTTTTGACCATGGACCGCACTGCATATGACAATTCGGGTCGCGCTGTCGAATATGGCCATCACTGCTATCGCCCTGACCTCTATTCGTTCGAGGTCACACTCGTCGAGAAGTAATCTCGGCGAGCATCAGCACAGTCGAGAAGCAATCTCGGCGAGCAAAAAATAGAGGCGATTTCTCGCCCCTATTTTTTCACCTGAATTTCTTCGGTTATTAGCTGTGCTTTGCAACCAGCGCCTTGATGGCATCAAGCTGATAAACGGCAGTCTCTCGGTTGGTTTCATTCTCGGCAAAAACACTCGAACAAATAATGCTGTTCGGGTTGTCCAAGAATCCGTTCACCTTTAGAGCGGCGAACATCTCGTCAAAGTTGACATCGCCATCACCAACTCGAAGGTGCTGGTGAACGCGCACTGCGTTTCCAGGTGGGTTGGTGATGTAGCGAAGGCCGTGTGATCGAGTATGGTCCATGGTGTCTGACATGTGAATGATTCCAACTCGGCCATGTGCTGCCTCAAGAATCTCTTTTGGCTGGTTGCCCATGTGGAACGTGTGTGAAGCAACATAAACCATGCCCAAGTTCTTCGAATTCACTCCGCGGATTACTCGCCAAGCAGCCAGCCCGTTTTCAACAAAGTCATCAGGGTGTGGGTCGATAAAGACCTTGACGCCTTCTTTTTCAAAGAGCGGAACCAGTTCTTCCATAGAGCGATAAAACGCGCGCTCGCTTTCTTCAGAAAGTTCTGGTCGGCCGTTGAATTCGGTTCCGATGGTGTCAACACCAAGATCAACCGTGATCTGCAAAACACGCTTGAAGTTGCGCACAGCTGCCTCACGAGCATCTGGGTCGGGGCTTGAAATTCGCAAAACCGGCAGAGTTGACGCGATTTTGATTCCAGCCGCGCTCACGGCCTTTTTCATCTTGTTAACCAGTTCGTCATCGGCACGTGGGTGGTTAAAAAACGGGATGAAATCAGCGTGCGGTGTCATCTGAAGGTATTCGTAACCTAATTCTGCAGCCACAGCCGGAAACTCTAGAAGAGAGTGAGTGTGGTGGAACGGAGTTGGGTCAAGTGCGATTTTCACCATTTTGTTCGACTTTCTCTTGTCTTATCTTTTAGCGAACCCGTGCTGCGTGAGTGCAGCTCATGATGTGCTTCAGCGTGCGGCCAGCAATTGGAGCAGGGAAATCAACATCGCAGCCATACATGTCTTGCTCAACAATTGCGAACATTTCAGGATTGATTTGAGCGGCCTTCTCGATGATCGGCGCGAACTCAGGAACGCCCTCAAAGCCAGGCTCGGTCATAACGCCCTTGGCAACGGCATCGACAAACGGAAGGTCGTTCTTTAGAGTTTCGGCCAAGATGCCTGGGTGAACCTGCTTCAAGTGCAGATAGCCGATGCGCTCAGGGTAGGCATTCATCAATTTGACGTTGTCGCCAAGGTAATAGGCGAAGTGACCGGTGTCTAGGCACAAGTTTGTGAATTCAGCGCTGGTCTCTTGCAAGAAGCGTTCAACTTCGGCATAGGTGCCAATGTGGCTGTCTGCGTGTGAGTGGAATTGCTGCTTAATTCCATATTCCTCAAGCAGTGCCTTGCCAAGCTTGTCGTGACCGGCAGCAAGTTTCTTCCACTGTTCGTCGTCTAAAACACGTGATTCAAGAACTTCTGCAGTTGCATCTGAACGCCAAAGGTCAGGAATTACAACAAGGTGCTCGACGCCTAGTTTTGAAACCAAGCCGGCCACATCAAGAGCTTGATCCCAAGCGCGCTTCCATTGGTCGTCACCCTTGTGAAAACCGGTGAAGACAGTTCCTGCTGAAAGCTTTAGGTCATGCTCAGCTAAAACATCGGCTAGCTGGTTTGGATCTGTCGGCAAATAGCCAAATGGTCCGAGTTCAATCCAGTGATATCCGGCAGCTTGAACTTCATCCAAAAAGCGCTCCCAAGGCACTTGCTTTGGATCATTCGGAAACCACACGCCCCATGAATCTGGCGCGGTTCCTACTCGAATTTGATTTGTCATTGAAATTACCTTCTCTCGATTGAGCCCTTGCCTAGCAAGGACTTTTGCTTTTTCTTCGCTTCGGCATACTCGTCAAATGCCTTCTGCGTGCTTTCGAGGGTTGATACTGGTGCTACTGGCACATCCCACCATCCGAATCCGTCTGGTGCATAGATGCGCGGGTTGCTGTTAATGTGAATCAAAACTGGCCCACCCTGGTGCGCCTTGGCGTCTTTTACTGCCTGCCTTAGGTCGGCAAGAGCGTTCGGCCCAACTGGAATGTCAATGACGTGCACACCATAACTGCGGGCATTCGCAGCCAAATCGATCGGCAAGATATCGCCGTTCTCGAAGTTGTTGCCTTCTTTGTCATGGGTGCGATAGAGGGTTCCGAATCGTTGCGAGCCAAGATCTTCAGAG